>METP01000017.1 GCA_001771365.1 candidate division WOR-1 bacterium RIFCSPLOWO2_02_FULL_46_20
GGAAAGCAGAAGAAAATCAAATTATGTCTTCTTTTTTGGTGGTCTGACAGATCTTGGATATGATGAAGCGATTCCCGGCGCTAATATTAGCTATGATTATAAGCCGCAGCTTGGCTTTGGGGCGGAGGTCAATTTTAATACGAAGATTTTTGATTCCAGAATAGATTTAGGTTTCTTCCAAAATTATCCTGCAGGGATTGTCATTTCCGCGACCCAGGAAGCCCAGATGTCTGTTTCCACTCCGTATATAAATATCTCTAAGAATATATTTAAAAACAAAACGGTTAAGGTTAATGCCGGGGGGGGGCTAAATTTTGGAATTTTTTCTCCAGGATATAGAACGTCAATCACCATTGCTTCTCGGCCGGGTTATCAGGCTTTTATCGAAGCCACCCGCTCCGGAGGAGAGAGCCATTATTTTGTGGTGAGGCTTGGCTACGTTAAGTATGCTGGAGAGAGCGCTTTCCCAGGCCAGGTTACCAGCGCGGGCTATTATCTCCAGAGCGGCATGGCTTACGAGCTGTAGCTATTTAATTACCAGGTTAACCAGCTTGTTGGGTACGTAGATCTCTTTGATGATTTGCTTTCCTGTAGTGAAGTTTTTGATCTTCTCCGTGGATTTGGCCGCGTTTAAGATTGTTTCTTTGTCCGCCTCAGTCGCGACTTTTATTGTATCCCTCAGTCTGCCATTTACTTGAACCGGGATAGTGATTTCGTTCTCCCTGGTCAACTCTGGATCAAAGGCGGGCCACGGTTCTTTGTGAATACTATTTTTGTTGCCTAATTTTTTCCAGAGCTCGTCAGCGGTTTGGGGCGCGAAGGGAGAGAGGAGCAGGAGCAAATTTCCAATTTCCAATTTCCAATTTCCAATGGAGGTATTACTATTATATAAGACATTCACAAAAGTCATGAGCTTGGCGATGGCGGTGTTAAAAGAAAATCGTTCGATGTCTTCGGTAACGCCTTTGATGGTTTGATGGAGGACCTTTGTTATATTAGGCTCGGAAACCTGAGACTGAACGTCCCGGTTTCCTCGCTCATTGGAACCGCGAAGTTTATTCGCAGGTTCCAATGATTCTGTGACAAGCCTTTTCACCCTATTTAAAAACCGATAACATCCCTCGACACCTTTATCCGACCATTCGAGTTCTTTCTTGGGTGGCGCGGCAAAGAGAATAAAGAGACGGGCAGTGTCGGCACCGTATTTTTTAATAATCTCATCCGGGTCAACCACGTTGCCCTTTGACTTGCTCATCTTGGCGCCGTCTTTAATAACCATGCCCTGGGTCAAAAGGTTGGTAAAAGGCTCATCAGTTGGGACAAGCTTCTGGTCATAAAGGAATTTGGCAAAAAAGCGGGAGTAGAGCAGGTGCAGAATCGCATGCTCAATGCCGCCAATGTATTGGTCAACCGGCAGCCATTTATCAACCTTATCTTTGGCAAAAGCCTGTTTTTTATTCTTGGCATCGCAGTAGCGGTAAAAATACCAGGAAGAGCAAATAAAAGTATCCATAGTGTCTGTTTCACGCCTGGCTTTAGCTTTGCACCTGGGGCATTTAGTTTCAACAAATTCTTTGACTTGAGCGAGGGGGGACGCCCCTTTGCCGGTAAGCTTGACGTTCTTAGGCAATTTAACTGGCAGATCTTTTTCAGGTACCGGAACAATTCCGCATTTTTCACAATAGATGATCGGAATGGGCGCGCCCCAATAGCGTTGGCGGGAAATGAGCCAGTCCCGGAGCCTATAATTGACTTTTTGTTTGCCAATTTCTCCAGTAAAGGGTTCCGCGTGTTTAATCGGCAGGTTATGCGTTTTGGCAAACTCAAAGTCCCTTTGATCATGGGCTGGTACGGCCATGACGGCGCCGGTGCCGTATTCCATCAGCACATAATCAGAAATCCAGATGGGGATCTCTTCATTATTGGCCGGATTGATAGCGTAAGCGCCGGTAAAAACGCCTTCTTTAATCAGGTTTTTTTCTCTTTCATGCATCGTTTCGTGTTTAACTTTTTCTTGAAAAGTTTTGACTGCTTTTTCATGCTCTGTTCCTTTGGTTAACGCGTCAACCAGCGGATGCTCCGGCGCCAAGACCATGTAGGTGACACCAAAGAGAGTGTCCGGGCGGGTTGTGTAAACGGTAAGCTTCGATTCACCATGTTTAAGTATAGGGAATTCTATAACTACCCCTTCCGATTTGCCTATCCAATTTCTCTGCATGATTTTAACTGGTTCTGGCCAACCAGAGAGTTTTTCAATGTCTTGCAATAGTCGTTCGGCATAATCGGTAATTTTTAAAAACCATTGTTCCAGGGGTTTTTCTTCAACTTTTGATTCGCAGCGCCAGCACCTGTCTTCTTTAACCTGCTCGTTAGCCAGTACTGTCTGGCAGCCGGGACACCAATTTACCCTGGCTTCTTTACGATAGGCTATTTTTTGCTCGAAAAATTTTAAAAATAACCACTGGGTCCATTTATAATAATCTTCATTGCAGGTGGTTACTGCGCGGTCCCAGTCATAGCTTAAGTTTAAGCTTTTTAATTGTTTGGTCATGCGCTCAATGCATTTGGCCGTCCATTCTGCCGGATGCGTTTTATGTCTAATGGCGGCATTTTCCGCGGGCAGGCCAAAAGAGTCCCAGCCGATAGGGTGAAGCACGTCAAACCCCCGCATCCTTTTGTAGCGGGCAACAACATCACCGATGGCATAGTTCCTGACATGGCCCATGTGGAGATTCCCGGACGGATAGGGAAACATCACCAGGGCGTAAAACTTAGACGCGGTCATTTTTTCTTGTTTTTTATACTGACTTTTTCAAAAACAATTTTGCCGTTTTTGGCCTCGGCCCTAATCTTGTCACCTGGCTTAAAGTCCCCTTCAATAATTTGATTGGAAAGCGGGTTTTCAATTAAGCGTTGGACCGCACGGCGCAATGGTCTAGCCCCGAATTTGGGCTCGTAACCCTCTTTGACAATGAGTTCTTTAGCTGTTTCGGTGATTTCCAGCTCCATTTTCTGATTCTTTACCTGGGTTTGAACATTGGCAATAATTAGACTGGCAATTTCTGTTAGTTCTTTTTCGGTTAGGGTATGAAAAACGATGATTTCATCAATGCGATTGAGAAATTCGGGACGAAAATCCTTTTTCATCGCGTCAAGCACAGTATCTTTCATCTTGTCATAACTGGCTTCGCGGTCTTCACGGGCCATAAAACCAATCGGGCCTTGTTCCATAATCATTTTTTGTCCGATATTTGAGGTCATGATGATAACTGTATTTTTGAAGTCAACTTCTCGGCCTTTGGCATCGGTTACCCGGCCATCTTCCAAAATTTGCAACAGCACATTGAAGACGTCAGGGTGGGCTTTTTCGATTTCATCAAAAAGAAGAACAGAATAGGGTTTTCTGCGCACGGCCTCGGTTAATTTGCCGCCTTCCTCGTAACCGACATAGCCCGGAGGCGCGCCCAAGAGTCTTGAGACAGTGTGTTTTTCCATAAATTCGGACATATCCATGCGAATTAAGGCTTCTTGTGTTCCAAACATGAATTCGGATAAGCGTCGAGCGACTTCGGTCTTTCCGACTCCCGTCGGACCGGCAAAAATAAACGAACCAATGGGGCGTTGAGGAGGCTTTAGCCCCGCGCGGCCGCGACGGATGGCTTGTGAAATTGCGCGCACAGCATCGTCTTGACCAATAATACGTTTGTGCAGCTCATCTTCCATGCGGGTTAGTTTTTCTGTTTCCGCGGCAGTCAGTTTAACCACGGGAATGCCTGTCCAATCTGAAACAATTTCGGCAATATCGTCTTCGGTGACCATGGCTTCTTTTTGCCCAACATCATTTTTCTGAGCTTCTTCGAGCTCTTTTAATTTCTTTTCCGCCAGAATAATTTTGTCGCGCATTTTTGCCGCTTCTTCATACTTTTGGGCGGCCAGGGCGGCGTCCTTGGCCAGGTTTTCTTTGGCAATAGCGGCGCGCAACGCTTTGGTGTTTTTTGCCGGAGAGAATAAGCGCATTCTAACTTTTGCCGCGGCTTCGTCCATAACGTCAATGGCTTTGTCCGGCAAGAAACGGTCGGAAATGTAACGGTCGGCTAGCGACGCGGCCGCAATCAAAGCGGCATCGGGAATCTTGATCTGGTGATGTTCTTCGTATTTGCCGCGGATACCTTTTAGAATATCAATGGTAAGCTCAACAGAAGGTTCATTGATCATTACGGGTTGAAATCTGCGCTCCAGGGCCGCGTCTTTTTCAATATATTTGCGATATTCGTCGAGGGTTGTGGCTCCGATTACCTGGAGTTCTCCTCGAGCCAGGGCAGGTTTTAGCATATTGCCCGCGTCGATGGCCCCTTCCGCTCCACCAGCACCGACCAGGGTATGGAGTTCATCGATAAAGAGAATGATCTTTCTTTTTTTAGCTAAAATCTCTTCTAAAACTTTTTTTACCCGAGCCTCGAATTCTCCGCGATATTTAGTGCCGGCTACCATACCACCAAGATCAAGGGCAATCACTTGTTTGTCTTTTAGGATGTCGGGGACTTCGCCTTTGACTATCCGTTCGGCGAGCCCCTCGATAATTGCAGTTTTTCCTACCCCCGGATCTCCCAATAGGGCAGGGTTATTCTTGGTCCTGCGTGACAGTATGCGCATGACTCGATCAATCTCTTTCTGACGGTTGATAACAGGGTCAAGTTTGCCTTCACGTGCCATTACCGTTAGGTCGCGGCCAAAACTGGCTAAGGCAGGTTTGGCTTTCCGTGGAGGAGCCCCGATGCCCAGCCCTGGAAAACCAAACATGGCGCCAGAGCCACCGCCGAATTCTTCCGGTGAAAGTTCATCAGGAGGGAGATCCGCTTCCGGGCCCATGTCCGGTCCTATTTCTTCTTTGAGATGTTTTTCGGCTTCAGCAATGATCTCTCTGGCAACTCTATCAAAAGTGATCTTTCTTTTGTGCAAAGCCTGGGCCGCCAGGCTTTCGCCTTCTCTGATAACGCCCAGGAGAACATGTTCCGGCCCTACATAGTTGAACCCCAGTTCGCGGGCGGCGTTATAGGCCAGTTCCAGGACCTTTTTGGCTCGAGGGGAAAGGACAATTTTAGCCGGGGAACCCTCACCGTGACCAATCATGGATTCCAGATCAGAAAAAAGGTTGACCGGATCGATTCCCAGTTGTTGTAATACTCTGGAAGCGACCCCTTCCTCTTTGATAATGGCGAGCAAAAGGTGTTCTGTCCTAACGTACTCGTGGGCCAGGCGTTTGGCTTCTTCAGAGGCCAGGGTTAAAACCTTTTGAGCCTCATCTGAAAAATAGTCGTAGAAACGCTCCGTGGATCGTCGCTTCATTAAAGAAGCAAAAATATCAGGGAATTCAAAAAAGCCGGGAAAGCCGAGATCTTCAAAGCCACCGGAACCCGGCAGTAAACCCTCTTCCGCGGCACACTGGTTGCAGAGATGCCGGGTGGTCTTTTTCCCATTTAATATTTTGGTGATATGAACCGAAGCTGAATGATCTTTACACTTCTGACATTTCATGGCTTTATTTTAACACAAATTAGAAGCCCGGGTCAAAGAGCTTATCCGGGAGGCCGGTGTTGATTTTCATATTTGTTGAGGCCAGCTTAAAGCCCACACCAATCAGGATACTGCTCCTCACCTCGACTGCGCTTTTGCCGTGGCAGCCAACAGGGACCCAGAGGCCCTTAATTTTTTCATAATCTATGTATATGGTTCCGGAGAGTAGCGGGTTGGGAAAGATTACGTCAAGCTTGCGGAGCAAATATTCTTTCGGGTCAATATAAAATATAATTTTTTTTACATTCTTTAGCACCCTGGGTTTGGGCGTGCCCTCAATAACGATCTCCTCAGGATTGTCCTTGAGCAGCTTGAGAAAAAAATTGTTGGCCATTAAACCGGGATGGTAGCCAAGGCTAAAGTCCGGGGCATTAAGCAGGGTAACGCAGTACCTTTTATTGTTCTTATCGAGTTTGCTGATTTTATTCCCGCGGGTAAAGTAAGTATCTGTCTCGATCGTACCCTGGAGCTTATCTGGGGCTTTATATTGTCCTTTCCCGATTAAGCGTTTTTTTCCGGCGCAACTGAAAATATAAGTGTCGTATTCCAGCGCAATCTCCGCGCTGGCGTCTTTAATCTTAAGAAAATTACCAGTAACCTTTTCAACAATTTCTGCTGGGGTTCTGTTGATAATGCCTGCCGCGGCTTGAACCTGGCAGGCAACGAGGAATACGATAATGAATTTATTCCCACACCAAAATACCCCACCGCTTGCGGTGGGGTTACCTTGTAGGCGAAGAGCGGGGTCTAATACCCCGCTTGAGCAGGTGGGGTTTTGGTGTGGGAATTTATTTAGCACAAAGACATTATAACATGTCTTGCTTGAACCGTAATATGGAATAGAATATAATAAACCCAATATGATAGCGGCTAAATTTGCGGAACTACCCGATGCTGCCGGTCATTTTGGCCAATACGGCGGCAGGTTTGTGCCAGAGACCCTGATGCCTGCCTTGGAAGAGCTGACCCACGCTTATCTTTTGGCAAAGAATGATCCGGAGTTCCGTCAGGAGCTAGAATATTATCTTAAACACTACGTTGGTCGGCCAACCCCTCTTTATTTTGCCGAAAGATTAAGCGAAATACTGGGCGGACCAAAAATTTATCTCAAACGCGAAGATCTGGCCCATACCGGCGCCCATAAAATTAACAATACCATGGGCCAAATATTGTTGGCCCGCAGGATGGGTAAGCTGAGGATCATTGCCGAGACCGGGGCCGGGCAGCATGGGGTGGCAACCGCGACTGCGGCCGCACTTTTTGGCCTTGAATGCATTGTTTACATGGGAAAAGATGATGTCAAAAGACAGGCTCTCAATGTTTATCGCATGGAGTTAATGGGTGCTAAAGTGGTTCCAGTAAAATCCGGCAGCCAGACCCTAAAAGACGCGATCAATGAAACTCTGCGTGACTGGATGGCGCATCCCTCAAACACATTTTATTGTCTGGGCTCCTGTGTTGGTCCGCACCCGTATCCTATGATGGTCAGGGATTTTCAATCTGTGATCGGCCAGGAGGCCAAAGCGCAGCATTTTGAGGCGGAAAAAAGAGAGCCTGATTATCTGGTGGCTTGTGTGGGTGGTGGCAGCAATTCAATTGGCTTGTTTCATTCTTTTCTGGATGATTCGGGAATAAAAATGGTGGGGGTGGAGGCGGCCGGGGCAGCTTCAATTGTCAAAGGTTCAGTTGGTGTGCTGCATGGGTCAAAAGATTATCTCCTACAAACTAAAGATGGGCAGATAAATCCTACTCATTCTATTTCAGCGGGGCTTGATTATTCTGGAGTAGGGCCGGAGCATAGTTATCTGCATGACGTGGGCAGAGTAGAGTATGTCACGGTAGACGACAAACAAGCTTTGGCCGCATTTAAGCTGCTTTCAAAAACAGAGGGTATTATCCCGGCGCTGGAATCGGCGCACGCCATTGCTTATTTGAAAAAGTTGGCGCCAAAATTGGACCGTTCGCAATCGGTGATTGTTTGTTTGTCCGGCAGGGGAGATAAAGATGTGGAGGAGGTCAGGGGGGCTTAAAGAGTAAAGCGAGCTTTTAGTAAGAAGATGACTTCGCTTTTTAATTTTTCTTTTGTCCATTTTTTTGTTTTTTCATCCAGCAGTTCTCCCAGTCCCTGGAGCATATATTTTTCATTGATTTTATTTATTCTTTCCAGGCATTTATTAATATATTCTTTGAATTTCATTTTGGTTCTAAGCTCAACCAGTTCTTTGTTTACATCCCATTTATTTTTGGCAAAAAACCAGATATCAAAAATATCCCGGTGAGCGATGTCTTTTCTCTCAAGTAAAGCCGCTAATTTGTGGGCGAAGATATCTTCTTTTACCAGAACTTTTAAGGGAATACCCAGAAAGCTCTTTGTTTCGTAATGATTAGGAAAACTTCTTTTGGATATTTCGACCTTTATGTTTCTTGATTTCTTTTCATATGACAAGAGAAAGAAAAGAGTGAAATGCTTGCTGTATCCCTCTAAAACTTTACCGTAAGATTTTATTATTTTGCTGATTTTTTGAAAGACTTCATCGGCTTTCTCCGGTTTTATCAGATCAAAATCCAGATCTACTGAAAAACGGGGCAAGTTGTACAGGAGGTAAACCGCTGTTCCGCCTTTAAAGCCCAGAGAGGTTTCTAAGGAAATATCAGTGAAAATATCTTTTAAGATTTGCACCATTATGGTCCTGTGTTTTTCTATGTCAACCAGCATTTTTTAAGAGCTCCTTTGCCTGCTTATCCAGTTTTTTGGATTTATAGACATTTTCCAGGAGAGAAAATACTTTTTCTTTGTCCAGGATATCCAGTTTATCAAAATGGTACGAGCCGTAGAGATAAAGAGTGTCCAGAAAAGCTCTTTCGGAGGTAGCGATGCTGGCCCCTTTTTTATTTTCAAGACCTAAAGGATGGCAGAGAATTTCGTTTTTTATTTTTCGATAGCGGACAACCATGTTCTTAATTTTAATTTCCCGGGAAAGATAACTTATGGCAAAGATTGTTTTGTAATATTGAAAAATGATTCCTGATGTTTGCAGGACTGTTTCCAGACTGATATAGGAGGGAGTGTAGATCTTATTGGCCAGCTCTAATGGGTTATATTTTTCTTTGGCATAGACACCTTTGCGCAAGCCAAGGATGTCTCCTTTTTTTACGTAGTAGTTGGCTTTTGCTTTTAAGGTAGATTTGCTGCTTTCGCCGATAAGCAGAGCAAGGTCTTTTAGGCTAAAGACGGTTTGCGGGGACCTGTATATTTCTAAAATCAAATCACTCATTTTCGTGAACTAAAGGTAGTGTTTTTTCTTACCTTTAGTTTACAAAAGCCCTAAATGGTTGTCAAGCGGTTTTTCGGCCGAACCGCGTTTCACCCGACGATTGCGCCCACCTGCTGCCAAATGCTATACTTCTGTCCGTTATGACTAAACTTGCTGAAGCTTTTAAAAACCGCAAGGCGCTGATAACCTTTATCACAGTCGGCGATCCGAATCTTGCCGCGACAGAGAAACTGATCTATCAGCTGGAAAAAGCCGGAGCAGATATTATTGAATTGGGCATTCCTTTTTCCGATCCGTTAGCCGATGGTCTGGTCATCCAGGCTTCTCATCAGCGGGCCTTGAAAAATAATATTTCGCTTTCAGATGTTCTCAAATTAGTGGCAAAAGTGCGTAGAAAAACCAAGATTTCGATCTGCTTTATGCTTTCCTATAACCTGGTTCATAAGTATGGTGTGGAGAAGTTTTACAAAGAGGCGGCGCGAGTAAAGGTTGATGGGATCATTATTCCGGATTTGCCGCCGGAAGAGGCGCTCCCTCTGTCCTCACTCTGTTCGGACATCTCTCCCTTAATAAGGGAGAGAAAAGAGGAGGGGGTGGCGCAGATCTTCCTTGTCGCCCCGACTAGTACCGATGAGCGGATTCGACTGATTGCCGGCAAGTCCTCAGGTTTTATTTATTTAATCTCGGATACCGGCCTTACGGGCAAACGGAAAAAATTGGCTGAAGGATTAAAGGATATCATCGCAAGAATTCGTAAACATTCAAGTTTGCCGATTGCCGTTGGCTTTGGTATCGCACAGCCGGCTCAGGCAGCTGAGATTGCCAGGCTTGCCGATGGAGTAATTGTCGGTTCAGCCATAGTTGACCTGATTGGTAAGCGTAAGATTAAAGCGGTGAGCAAATTTGTTGCCTCTCTCAGACGGGCAATTGATGCTGGCTAATATTTGGACTCGCCTCAAGCAATTCTATTGTGGGATGTTCTGCCGTTATACAAAAGCCGATAAAGCCTTTGCCGGCAGTTATCTTAATATTCAAGAAATGGCACTATTTAACCAATTGCCCGGTTTTGAAAAAAAACATTCAGTGGTCGTTGCCAGAAAAATGTTAGAGGCTATTCATGGAAAGCATGAGTTTGATGAGCGCAAGATGGCGAAATTGGGCCTGTTGCATGATATTGGCAAAGTGCTGGAGCATAATTCTATTTTTACCAAGTCTGTTCTAGTAATTATGCGCTTCTTTTTCCCCGGCTTGTACGATCGTCTGGCGGACGGTGGGGAAAACCATCCGATATTTAAACGATTTTATATCCACAAGCATCATGGAGAGGTGGGGGCCAGACTTTTAGAAAAAATCGGTGAGACCTCAGAAATCCTTTCCATCATTGCCAAACACGATCCGCGACACAATCCTTTTGGTCCGGAAACTCCGATTGAACAAAAGATCTTAAACGAAGCGGATAGTACTTATTGACACCCTGCCTCAACGGTTGTCGTAAGCCCGCCGCGCACGCTGAATTCTCCCACTACTTTGATTGACCGCGGTTTACAGGCAGAAACGATGTCATCAAGGATTCGGTTAACCGCTTTTTCGTGGAACATTCCAAGGTTTCTGTACGAGACAAAATAGAGTTTTAAAGATTTAAGTTCAATAATTTTCTTGTCAGGCACGTAATCAATGATAATGTTTGCGAAATCTGGAAGTCCTGTTTTAGGACAAACACAGGTAAACTCCGGAAATTCAAGGTGAATGTTGTAATCACGCTCTGGTTTTGGGTTTTTGACAATCTGGATTTTGCTCACTTTGCCCATCGGTATTGATTAATCTCGTCTTGTAGTTTTTTGGCTTCTTGCCCGGCTGCTTCGGCAAAATTATCTTCCTTAGACGCATAGATTATGCTGCGGGAAGAATTGATTATTGCGCGATTGCCTTTTGGGTCAACCCCAAACTTAACTGTTGTCTTAACCTGGCCCCCCTGCGCGCCAATTCCGGGAATTAATATCGGCATGTCGCCAACAATTCGCCTGATCTCTACCAACTCTTCTAACCTGGTTGCCCCGACTACTAAACCGCAATTATTGTGTTGGTTTAACTCTTTAACCTTATGTGCCACATCTTTAAAAATGTTTTTTTGGAAATCTTGGGCGCCAGAATTGCTGGTTAAACAAAGAACAAAAGTGCCTTTGTCGCGATATTCGAGAAATGGTTCTATCGAGTCGCTGCCAAGGTAAGGGGAAATAGTTGTGGCGTCGGCTTTGTAAACCTCAAAAATGCTTTTGGCATAGGCAGCTGACGAGTGGCCAATATCCCCACGCTTGGCGTCCAAGATTACTGGAAGGCCGGTGCTCTCAATCAGCTCAATCGTCTTAATGAGTGATTGCAACCCGTAAATACCGTGCATTTCGTAAAAAGCGATGTTTGGTTTGTAGGCGCAAACCAGGTCTTTGGTCGCATTAATTATTTCACGATTAAAAATATAGATGGGGTCTTCTTTTTGCAGGATTGTTTGGGGGATTTTGGCCAGATCAACATCGAGCCCGACGCATAAAAGACTGTTGTTTGTTTGAACGGCTTTATCTAACTTATCTAAGAACTTCAAGTTACCCCTTGGTCTTCTTCCTGTGCTTCTTTCTCGGCCCGTTCCTTATCTTTTTGCGCAATCATGTCGGCAATGGTAATCTTGTTTTCTTCCTCTGGCGGCGGAATATTCTTTTTGGCTTCTTCTTTTTCTTTGGTCTGTTGAGCTTGTCTAATAGACAGGCCGATCTTTTGCTCTTCGGGCAGGACTCTTAAGATTTTTACCTCTACTTCGTCGCCGATCTTAACAGCCTCGCCCGGGCTTTGTACCTGTGCCCTGGAAAGTTCTGAAATATGGATCAAACCTTCCAGGCCATGAGGTAATTCAGCAAAAGCACCAAACTTGGCAAAACGCAGGATTTTAACTTTCACAATCTGGCCGGGCTTAAAATGATCCGCGGCATTAACCCAGGGATCCGGCTGGAGCTCTTTTAAGCCCAAAGCGACTTTTTTGTTGACAGTATCTACCCCCAGAACAAAAACATCTATATCTTGTCCTACTTTTAGGACTTCAGAGGGATGCTTAACCCTTTTCCAGGAGAGTTCGCTTAAGTGGATTAAGCCCTCAACCCCACCGAGATTAATAAAAGCGCCAAAGCTTTTTAGGCTGCTGACTGTACCCTTGCGGATCTGGCCGACTTCCAGCCCAGCAAAGGTCTTTGATGAGCTAAATTGTTCGCTTTCTCCGGCGGCTAACTTATGGGAGAGAACTATCCTGCCTTGCCTGCGATTGATTTCTAATACCTTAACAGGCAGCACCATGTCTTGAAAAGACTCAAGAGATTCCTGGGATTTTTTTAGAACTTGTGAGGCGGGAATAAATCCCCTGATGCCGTTGCAATCAACGAGCAAGCCACCTTTTAGAATTTGGATTACTTTGCCTTCTAAAAGGGTTTTATCCTTATAGGCATTGTAGGCGGAGTTCCAGCGCATCTCATCGTCTGCCCGTTTTTTAGATAAGATAACGTAGCCTTCTTTGTTCTCCAGGTTTTCGATGTAGACGTCAATTACTTCTCCAATCTTTACCGCGTCTTTGGGGAAGAGTGAAGTTTTTTCGGAAAGTTCTTCCGTAGGGATGAGGCCGTCGGCCTTATAATTGATGTCAACCAAAACGCCGTTGGGATCAATTTTTAGCACGGTGCCTTTGACAATGTCTCCGGCCCGATATTCCTTAAATGTGTTCTCATATTGGGCCGCCTCCGACTTTGGTTTTGAAAGAGGAGTCGCTTCCTGCCTGGCCGGGGGAGGAGCCTGGGTTCCCTTTTTTGGTAAATTGATTTCTGTAGCTTTAAAATCCTTTTTTGCTTCAATTGACGGCGCTTCTTTTGGTTTATCCTCCGGCTTGTCTTCCGTAGATTTATCTAAGGAGGGTGGTGTGGCGGCGGGTTCTTTTTTCTTTTCCAGGATCTTGCTTTCGGCTATGGTTTCCTGAATCAAGGCCTCCACATCGGCAAATTCATCCCGCCCTTTTTCTTTGTTAAGGCTAGTGGCTTCTAAACGTTTTTCCGGCATAAAAACAACCTCCGAATCTAAAAGTAAGAATATCATAAAATAGACGATAGGTCAAATGGCCAGCTTGACAAATGTGTCGTGATGGCGCAAAATTAATCACATGAATTCGCATGTCTTGGTTGATTGCTACGGGTGCCCGCGGGAGAAGCTAACCAATATTGATTTTATCAGAGAAACTCTTGACACCCTGCCTGCTAAGATCAATATGACTAAGGTGGCCTCGCCTAGCGTGTTTAAATACGAGGGACGAAGGGTAGAAGATTCTGGGGTTTCCGGAGTGGTGCTGATTGCGGAATCGCACATTTCTATTCATACTTTTCCGGATAAGGGCCATGCTTTTATTGACATTTTTTCCCGCAAAGAATTTGCTGTAGACCAGGCGCTCAACGAACTGATAACAATTTTTGGAGCTACGAGACACGAGCTGAAAATGCTCAATGTGGTCTCCGATTTAGAAAATCAAGCGCCAGACCTGGTTGGTTCCCCGCAGATATATCATTAAATGTTTTTCCAACAATTTCTGGATATTGAAACTGAATATCGTGGGTATAAAAAAGCGCGTTTTGTGGTGGTGCCGGTACCCCATGAGGCGACGACAAGTTATGGCACGGGCGCTAAGCGCGGCCCGGATGCTATCCTGCGGGCTTCCCGGCATATAGAGAATTTTGACGAAGAGCTGGGCTGCGAAATTTATCGTCAAGCGCCCATCCATACCTTGCAACCTGTGGCCGTCAAGCGTCTCGAGTCTCGAATCGCGGCCCTTTTGCGAGATGAGAAAATACCGGTCATCCTGGGTGGGGAGCACAGCCTCACTACGCTGGGGCTCAAACCAATTAAAAAATTCTATAATAATATTTCTGTTCTACAGCTTGATGCTCATGCGGATTTACGGGACAGTTATCAAGGCAGAAAAGACAGCCATGCTTGTGTGATGCGGCGAGTGCTGGAAATTTGTCCGGCGGTTCAAGTGGGGCAGAGGAGCATTTCAGGGGAAGAATGGAAATTTGCCAAAAAAACCGGCCAGTTTAGAAAGATCCATTGGGCCGGTAAGCTTAGGGCTTTGCCGGAAATAGTTAGGCAATTATCAAGCAATGTTTATATTTCTATTGATGTTGATGTTTTTGATCCCGGTATAGTGCCGGCTGTTGGCACGCCTGAGCCGGGCGGGCTGTCCTGGTATGAGGTCTTGGAAATTCTTAAGAAAGTATGCTCGGCTAAGAATGTGGTCGGCTTTGACGTGGTTGAGCTCTCGCCTCGCAGAGACGATCTCGTTTCCGATTTTACCGTGGCTAAGTTGGTTTATAAATTGATGGGATATGTTTCCTGACTGAGAAATTGAAAGTTAGATAATTTAGCTAACCCGCGCCAAAAATTAAGCCCTGCAAAAAATACTTGACCTGGTTATTCCGTTCAGCTATA
>METP01000018.1 GCA_001771365.1 candidate division WOR-1 bacterium RIFCSPLOWO2_02_FULL_46_20
CCTTGGTATACAAATATTTTGACACTGTTTTTTCGTCGATAACGTCGGCCGACAGCTGCTCTGCCGACATTTGCTTAAACGCATCAATCAACTCCGCCCTGCCGCCATAATTCATCATGATGTTTAAAACCGTCCTGGTATTATTTTCTGACTTTTTCATGGCCGCTTTGGTCTTTTTTTGCAGCTCCGGAGAAAGCTCTGACAACCTGCCGAGAAAATTAAGCTTAACCTTGTTTTCCATTAACTCTTTTATCTCGCGGTCAATGGTCAGGGAAAAAAGGTTCATCAAAAAACCGACTTCTTCCTGAGGCCGCCGCCAATTTTCGGTAGAAAAAGTATAAATGGTTAGATATTTAACGCCAAACTCGGCACAGGCCTTAAGGATTACGCGGACGGACTCGACCCCTTCTTTATGCCCGGCAATCCGCGGTAACCCGCGCTCTTTTGCCCAACGGCCGTTGCCATCCATGATAATCGCAATATGTCGAGGGATGTTTTGGGGATCCAGCTTAGACCTCCATAATCTCTTTTTCTTTGCTAGAATAGAGTTTATCAACTTCGGCGCAGCATTTATTGGTCAGGTCCTGGACTTTCTTGTCTTGAGCTTTCTCATCATCCTCGGTAAGAGTTTTATCGTTTTTTTGTTTCCTCAAGTTTTCATTGGCCTCACGCCTGATATTGCGAATGGCTATTTTTGCGTCCTCTGACTCCTTTTTTATTACTTTGACAAGTTCTTTTCTTCTTTCTTCAGAAGGTTCTGGCAGAGTTAAGCGAACAACTCCGGCTTCACGCCTGGGATTAAGACCCAGATCAGAAGTTAAAATTGCTTTTTCAATGTCTTGCGCTGAGTTTTTGTCATAAGGGGTAACGACCAACATCCTTGGTTCTGGCACTGAGATTGAGGCCAATTGTCTTAATGGGGTTGGCGCGCCATAATAACTGACAACAACATGGTCAAGCAGAGAAGGGTTGGCCCGGCCGGTCCTCACAGCCACAAAATTCTTTTTTAATACAACAATAGCTTTTTCCATTTTCGCTTCGCTCTCTTTTAATACATTCAGCATAACCATTCCCCTTTTTATTTCTCGTTTGTCTTAACTAGTGTCCCAACATCCTTGCCCAAAATTGCCCGCTTTATGTTCCCAGCTTTGGTCAGGTTTAAAACAATAATTGGTATGCCATTCTCCATACAGAGGGAGGCCGCGGTTGAATCCATAACTTTTAGTCTTCTGCGAATCAGCCCCATATGTGATATTATTTTAAACTTCTTTGCTTCGGGGTACATCAGCGGATCTTTATCATAAACCCCGCCAACCTTGGTGGCCTTTAAGACGACACCAACATCCAGCTCGGCCGCCCTTAACGCCGCGGCAGTATCTGTTGAAAAATATGGGTTACCGGTCCCTGCCGCTAAAATTACGACGCGTCCTTTTTCCATGTGACGGATGGACCTGCGTCGAATAAAAGGTTCGGCAATGGATTTCATTTCAATCGCCGTTTGCACCCGTGATGGAACGCCAATTCTTTCCAGGGTATCCTGAAGCGCCAGGGCATTAATCACCGTGGCCAACATTCCCATGTAATCTCCGGTAGCGCGATCGATCCCTTTGGTCTCACCAGCCACCCCGCGAAAAATATTCCCCCCGCCAACAACTATCGCAACATCAACTTTTAATTGTTTTACGTTTTTTATTTCCTGGGCAATAATTTGCAGCTGTTCCAGATCTATCCCGTATTTTCGTTGGCCACCAAAAACCTCTCCGGAAAGCTTGAGGAGGATGCGCTTATATTTTGCCATTCTTACCCTTGCCCTCCGAAGCTCCGAGAATAGCGAGGAGCGCAGGAGAGTTGTCCTTTATAGAAAAATATACTATAATTCAGCCAAATGTCAATACTCTTCCCGTACTTTGAGTTGGCCGCCTCTCTCTTTATCCTGTTGCTGGCCTTTAACATCTATACACGGCATTATGAAAACTTGGCCGCCCGTTTTTACGTGCGGTTTGCCATCATGGCTTTTCTGGCTTGCATCCTCACTTACTCTTTAAGAATTGCTTTTACTCTGGAATTAGCCAGAACCATCAATCGCTTTTCTGCCTCCTGCATGGCTTTTTCTTTTGCGGTTTATGTGCATTTCGCTCTTATCTTTACCAAAAGGGACGCCTGGCTAAAAAACAATATCGCCTTAATTGCCCTGTATATTCCGCCAACGATCCTTTCTTTTATCTTTCTATTTACCAATTTGATGTATAAACGTTATGAAATTTTTTCTTTTGGCATTATTCACTCTCCGGCTCCGTTATATTCATTATTTATGCTGCAAACCATAGCCTATACTTTTTGGGGGATTTATCTTTTTTTTCTATACTCGAAAACTGCTCCACAGAAAGTGGAACGAAGCCAGGCTTTTTGGATTACCGTTGGGTCCGCGATTCCAGTTATAATCGGCGTCGCAACCGATCAAATCATGCCCTTGATTTTTGGTGCCCGCCCCATTTACCCGACAGTTGTTTTTGCTTTTGCGCTAATGAACCTGTTTATTTTTGTGTCCATGAAGCGCTACAGTCTTTTTGCTATCTCTCCGGGGCTTGCCGCCGAAACAATCATTGAAACAATGCCCGATTCCCTGATCGTTACCGACCTCTCCGGACGGGTCATAATCTTAAATGAGGAAGCCCACAAGTATTTCCACTGCCCCAAAGAGGAGATGCTTGGCAAAAGCATTATGGTTCTTTTTGAGCGAAAGGCGGATTATGATAAATTGTATCATGAAGTTGTAGAAAAGAATTTGGAAATCGTGCGATTTAAAACCAACCTTTGCGACCCTTTAGGCCAGTGCCTCCCTTCGTTTATAAACGCCAATGCTCTGCGGGACAGATTAGGTTTTCTGCTGGGGATTGTCTTTATAGTGAGAGACTCCCTCGGATAGAGCCATGATACACCCAAAAGAATATGATGTCATTGTAATCGGCGCCGGGCACGCCGGAATTGAGGCGGCTCTCGCGGCAGCCCGTCTCGGCTGTTCCACCCTTCTCCTTACCATGAACATCGACACCGTGGCTTTTATGTCCTGCAACCCGGCCATGGGCGGCCCGGCCAAAAGCCAGCTAATCCGAGAAGTTGATGCTTTGGGCGGACAGGTCGGCATTGCAACGGACTTAACCTTCCTGCAAATGAAAATGCTCAACACCAATAAAGGCCCGGCTGTCCAAGCGCTAAGAGCCCAATCAGACCGCAACCAGTATCACCGCATAATGAAGAATATTTTGGAACAGGAGCCAAACCTTGATTTAAAACAAGGACTGGTTGAAGAAATTTTAACTAAAGGCTCTTCGGTTGTTGGGGTTAAAACCAAACTGGAAGAAACTTATCACGGCAAAACAGTTGTGGTAACAACGGGAACATTCTTAAAAGGCGTTATTCATACTGGCATGGTGCACATGGATAGCGGCCGGGCAGGTGAATTTGCGGCCAAAGGCCTGTCTAAAAGCCTGGCCTCACTTGGTTTGCGCCTGGGCAGGCTAAAAACAGGCACCCCGGCCCGCCTTAATAAAAGATCTATTGATTTTTCAAAGATGTCTGTCCAGCCCGGGGACAAAAAACACCCTTTCTTTTCTTTTATCTGGGAATACAAACAGTACGGGTTAGCTGTTCAGGAAAACCCGCAAACAAAATTACCCCAGGTGGCTTGCCATCTAACCTGGACCAATAAAAAAACCCACGCTCTCATCAGAAAAAATCTTGACCGCTCGCCTCTTTTTAGCGGCAAAATCAAAGGCGTGGGGCCAAGGTATTGCCCCTCTATAGAAGATAAGGTTATGCGCTTTCCGGAAAAAGACCGACAACAATGTTTTATTGAGCCGACCGGCCGCGATACCTTAGAAATGTATGCCCAGGGCTTAAGCACCAGTTTACCGGCGGATGTCCAATTAGCCATGCTGCAAACAATACCCGGCCTAGAAAAGGTTGAAATAATCCGCCCGGGCTATGCAGTTGAATACGATTATGTCCCCTCTTCCCAGCTAAAACACTCTTTGGAAACAAAGAGTTTCTCCGGTCTTTTTTGCGCCGGGCAAATCAATGGAACCTCCGGGTATGAAGAGGCGGCTGCTCAAGGGCTCGTGTCAGGGATCAACGCCGCTTTAAAAGTTCAAGGCCAATCACCTCTGATTTTGGGCCGGGAAGAGTCATATATCGGCACATTGATAGATGATTTAATTACAAAAGATATTGATGAGCCGTATCGCATGCTCACTTCGCGCTCAGAATATCGATTAATCTTGCGCCAAGATAATGCTGATCTTAGGTTAACGGAAAAAGGGTATAAGGTAGGGCTTATCACCAAGATAAGGTTTAATTGTTTTCAAAAAAAGAAACACGCCATAAACAGTGAAGAGCTTATTTCTCCAGAAGTCGCCGAACAAATTATCATTACAAAAAAATACGCGGGCTATATAGCCAGACAAGCCAAGCAAATTACAAAATTCCTCCGGCTTGAGGACAAGCAAATCCCAAACGATTTAGACTTCGCAAACCTGCATGGGGTATCGCTGGAAGCGCGCCATAAATTGGCCAAGCTAAAACCGGTTTCTATTGGCCAAGCCTCAAGAACCGCGGGCATCTCCCCCGCCGACATTTCGGTGTTGCTAATCCATCTGGAAACTTATAGACGCAAAGCCTCCGCTGTGGTAAAATGACGCCATTATTACAGGAGGTGAAAGAAATGAAAAAAATACTAACAATTATGCTCTCTCTTTCTTTACTTGCCGGTCTTGCCTCTGCCGCCAGCTATACCAGCATTGGCTTTATTGATGTGCAAAAGGTTTTTCGTGAATACAAAGAGACGGAATCAGCTCAAAAAGAAGTCGAAAAGAAAGAAACTGTTTTCAAAAAGGAATTTGAAGAAAGCCAGAAAAAACTTAAGAAGGCTGAAGAAGATGGTATTAAAGAGGAAGCCCTCGAAACGATGAAAAAAGACCTTGAGAAAAAACTTTCTCCAAAAAGAGACGAGTTGCTCAAACTAAACGAACAATTAACTGTGAAACTACAGCTCGAAATCCTCGAGGCAGTCAAAAAGGTTACCAAAAAAGTTGGGCTCGACATGGTGCTGGACAAGCAAGTTGTCATTACCGGCGGCATGGATCTGACCGAAATGGTAATCAACGAACTGAATAAATAAATGAAGCTCAAAGAGCTGGCAAAACTCGTTTCCGGCAAAGTTGTCGGAAACGGGGATGTCATCATTAGGGGTGCTGCCCCGATTGATGAAGCCAATCGTAGGGATATTGTTTTTGTTTTAAACGAAAAGTTTTTATCCTCGGCCATAGAGTCAAAGGCCGCCGCTTTAGTTGCTTCGACAAACGACAAGGTTCGGAGTAAATCAGCAATTCTGGTTGGTAACCCGCGTCTGGCGATGGCTCAAATACTGGCTCAATTTGCTCCAAGAGGGTTTTTCTTTCCCGGCATTCACAAAACAGCGATTGTGCCCAAGTCTTGCAAGATCGGCAAAGGGGTCACCATTGGCCCCTATACTGTTTTAGAAGAAAAGGTAATCATAGGTGCGGGAAGCATTATATATCCCCAAGTATACATAGGAAGAGAAACACGCATTGGCAAAAATTGCATTATTCACTCTGGCGCTCGCGTTGGCACAGACGGGTTTGGTTATGTCCAGCAAGCGGGTAAGCACATAAAAATTCCTCAAATCGGCATAGTGCTCATCGAAGATAACGTTGAGATTTACGCCAATGTTTGCGTCGCTCGTGCCACGCTCGGAGCAACAATTATTGGACAGGGAACAAAAATTGACAATCTATCCCATGTTGCCCATAACTGCAAAATCGGTAAAGACTGTGCCGTTGTCAGCCTGGTTGGGTTTGCCGGATCGGTCACGCTAAAAGATCGTGTCTATGTTGCCGGGCAAGTGGGCTTTAAAGGACACACGACCATTGGTGAAGATAGCATTGTTATGGCAAGAGCTGGTGTATCAAAAGATTTTCCAGCTCGCTCTATTCTCTCGGGCTTCCCGGCCCAAGATCATCGAAAAGAGATGGCGCTTCAGGCTTCGCTGCGCCGTTTAGCCAAAAAAGCTAACCCCGGGCCTTGAGCTTATCGGACGATGAAGATTGCTTTTTTTTCCAATTCTTACTTGCCGTATCTCAGCGGCGTCACAATTTCTGTCAAGACGCTAAAAGATGAATTGGTGGCCCTGGGACATGAGGTTTTTATTGTGGGGCCGCAATATCCAGGGCACCAGGAAACCGACCCAAAGATCTTGCGACTTTTTTCCCTGCCCGCCACCTATCCCGGATATCGTTTTGTTTTTCCTTATTCCCCCGGTATCTTTGCTCGACTAAAAAGAGAAAAGATCGATCTCATCCACGCCCATCAACCGTTTGGTGTTGGCCTGGCTGCTGGGTTGCTGGCCAGGCAGATGAAAATTCCTTTTGTTTACTCCTATCACACGCTTTTTTCAAGATATGTGCATCACGCCCCGTTTATTCCACAAAAGCTTGCCAAATGGGCTGTGGCCAAATATTTAACTTTCTTCTGCCGACAGGCCGACACAATTATAGTTCCCTCTGAGATGGTTAGAAGATTGCTTGTGTTAAGAAAAATCAAAACTCCGATCCAGGTTATTCCAACTGGGATAAACTTAAAGAAGATCACCGAACACAAAACACCAAACACTGGGCACAGAAAAAAACACAACATCCCGCCTAACGCTAAAATCCTGCTCTACACCGGTCGGATCTCACAGGAAAAAAACATTCCATTTTTACTCGAGGCCTTTGCTGAGATACAAAAACAAGAGCCCGAAACCCGTTTAATTTTAGTTGGCGGCGGGCCAAAGGAAAAAGCATATCAACAGCTGGCCAGGCACAACAAAAATATAATTTTTACCGGAAAAAGGCCGCACGAAGAAGTCTTGGATTATTGTTTCGCCGCAGACTTGTTTGTTTACGCTTCAACCACAGAAACTCAGGGGCTGGTTTTAACAGAAGCAAAAGCTTGTGGCCTACCGGTCGTTGCGGTGTTTGGCGGCGGCATCTCGGATGTGGTAGGAAGCGGCATAGACGGGTACCTGGTACCGCAAAATCAGTCAAAGTTTATCGAGCATGTACTGAGGCTCTTAAGAGATGATCAATTAAGGCAAAACATGGGTCATAAAGCCAAACAAAATATTGAAGAGAGCTTTTCCTCGGTTGCGGTTGCAAAGAGGATGGAAAATGTCTATAATTCCCTCATCAAGAATGCTCAAAGAAGGGGGATTTAAATGTTTAAAAATATAAAATTGGGCTTTGCGGTTTGTTGGTTGGTTGGGGCTTGGTCATTTGCCCTTGCCGCGCCTGCGGTTGCTTATCCCCAAATCTTCCCCTCCCCCGCTGTCAACGGCCCTAGCGGCTTGATTCGCATTCCATCAGCCGATGTCGTTCCTTATAAAAACTTCAACATAGGCGCTGATTTTGGCACAACGGTCCCTTCTCTTTCTGCCTCTGCCGGAACCTTAGTCTACAAAATGAACCTGGGCTCTTTTCATGGCGTTGAAATCGGGATTGTCGGTGGGACCAACCAAACAACCCAACAACTCCGAGAGGGTGTTTTTGTTAACATGAAGCTGGCTCTGGCCAGCAGCGAAGATCCGGATGCCCTTTTGCTTGCCATGGGAGTTGAAAATCTTTTTTCATATACTCAAACCGATGTCTATATGGTGGCCAGTAAAATTTTAAAACAAGGGCCGCGACTGACTTTTGGTTTTATGGCCGATTTCCCCAGCAATAAATTCAGGCCGCTTGGGCTGTTGGGCGCAGAAATACCTCTAGGAGAGACCTTCTTTTTGGTGAGTGACTTTATGCTGGGAGAAACAATGAGCCAGCTCAATGCGGGAGCAAAGCTTTACTTCACTCCCATTTTCTCATTAAACCTGTATGGCTTAAATATTTTTAACAGTGCGACATCCAAAGATAATCAAACCTTACTGCTTGGCTTTAGCTGGGCCAATCCGTTTTAATGGCAGAAGAATTTATTCGGCCGGCAATAAAAAACCTGCAGGAGTATGT
>METP01000019.1 GCA_001771365.1 candidate division WOR-1 bacterium RIFCSPLOWO2_02_FULL_46_20
CGGCGTATTTGCGGGACAATAACTTAACAGGAACAGGAACCATGATTACTGATTGGCAGCATGCTGATCCCGGACCTTTGCGGGACATCGCGGCCCTTTTTCAGGCCTATGCCGCGATTGATACCGCGACTTACCAGAACGATCCAATTGCTGATATAGCCAATTATTCTCTCGCCAGTCTTGACCTGATGCGAATTTTAGGAAGTTCATGGACTAGATGTCAAGCAGAAAGCTGTGATGATCTTGAAGCTGTGCGAATCTTTATCCCTGATCCTGAAGCGACAGAGATTGAAGAGGTCGGATATCTTGCCACTACTACAAGCCATCGTGCTTTAGACCTGGCCATGGGCGGAGATACACTTTCAGACTTCAGCTTCGAAGAGGACTTCCATTGGAATGTCGTTGGAGAGAGTTCCGTTTCAATGTTAGCAAGTTTATTGACTATGCCCATAACTATCACCGGGGGAATGTATGATACTGGAGCTTTATCAGGAAGTTTTATTTGGTCGGTTGGCGACTATTTTTTTGGCGACGGCACTACCCACGAAATGTACCAGGCTGGATTGCCTCTCCTTAAAACCGCAGTCCGCACCGGTATTTCGTTTAGCTTTTTCGAATCCTTTAGAAAAGGATTCTATGCCAGCGCCTTTTTTAAACTACTGGCAGGGGATGTGGATGGGGCTTTTGGAGATTTTCTGGGTATTCTTGCTTTTAACACCATTATGGAGACTACGCAGCACTATAGACAAAGATCTCAAGCCAGGCAAAATCCGGTGATTTATGAGGATAGGGCGCCGCTTAGAACCGGATTGGTTCGTCGGGCCATCGGGGCCGATTTCTTTGAAGGGATAGTAAGAAACGCGAGAAACGCTTATGGTGAAGAAGGGTTAGGCGTAAGAGATTACGCGTACCGAGCGACCAGGGGTCTATTATGGCGAACTCCGCTAAATACTATTCGCGGCCTTGCCGGTATCGGCATCAACTTTGCTAAGCTCCCGCTTTGGCTGGCAACCTCCCCGTTAAATTTGGCGAATCGTGGAATTAGCCGTCTGACCGGCGATAATGTGATTACTGATGGCGTTGACACAATTTTTGAAGCGATTACTCCAAGACGCAGAGAGGCGCGTCTGCAAGAAGCCTTCCAGGGAAATAAAGAAATTAGAAGGGCGGGCGGGTCGATATCCACCGGCAGCCATCTTGCCGATGCCTTCCACAATATAGGCATGCGTGAGGCGAGGAGTTTCGCTGACAGCTTGCGCCAGTCAGGTGTTAGAACTTTTTATACAGAGCCGAACGTTGTTTTTGAATCAGGCGATTTGACACGGATTGTCAATGAGCTGAGCCATGCTAATGCCACCGGCAGGACGGTTATTATCCAGCGGGGTTCCAATGGCCGGCCGGCAGTTAGATACGATTTAAACCTGCCACCAAATGTCCGCCTTGAAGTGCTGGGAACCCATGGGCGCGTTTTTATTTCTTCTGATGTAACATATCGGCTTACAATATCTACTGCTCCCGCGGACAGTAGAGGCAGGATCCCATTCAGCGGCCCGATCGTATTAGGTGAAATTGACGCGGCTGGAAATTTTAGGCGATCCGGCGAACTGCCGGCCGATACCGAATTAAGTACACGAATTATTGCCGCGCGCGATGCCGTGTCTGAATCCTTCTCAACCGCAACTCCGGTCGCAACACCAACGGCGCGCGAGATTCCCCGTGAAGTTAATGAGCGCGCTGTTAGAGAATATTGTTCGGTAGAAGTAGTAGAACCAGATCCTCTTCGAGGTGAAACTGAGCCCAGGTACAGATTTATTGATGCGGCTACCGGACAGCGAATGGAGACCTATCGTTTTATAAATGGTGAGCTTGTGCCGATTTCTGAAATGGTACCGCCGCCCGCGCCGGAAGTTGCGGTTGTAGAAGCGCCTGCACCTGAAGCAGTTGCTGCGTCAACCCTGGCCGGCGACCAGCTTGAAGCCACCCGGGAAATTTTAGGAAGAATGGGTATTCCCGAAGAAAGGATAGGACAGATCACCACCCGGGAAGCTTTTCTTGAGGCCGTTGGAGAGCAGTTCGGCAACCGATTGCCTTCATGGTTGGAAGCCTTAAGATCCGGCAGTCCGGAACGTTATAATGAGATTGTTGCCGAGATCGTGAGAAGTCAAACCTTAACCCGGGGAGGAAGAGCGTTAGCGTTCGGCGGCAATCTGGCGATCGCGGTTATGAGCTTTCTGGGCATAGAGGAAATACTGGATGTCTGCGGCGTTGAAAACGAGGCCGCTCGCTTCGTAATTGTTATTGGTGGCGCCCATCTGGTCACTTCTGGCTCAAGCTATCTAATTCAGGAATCGCTCACTCCCATGGGCCGGGCCCGCCTGAGTGAACTTCGCAGAACGCTGGCGCCGTCCCTTCGCAGAGGTTTGGAGCGCGTGACTTTGGGAAGCATGGCAGGCGGAACCGGTAGGCTTGCCGTGGGCGTTGGTTACGCTATTCTGGCTACTAATGTTTATAACGGCATCCTGGATGGGGCCGGGGTTTCGGAGGATTCATGGCTGCGCGGGCGTTTCGCTCAGTTTACGGTGGGCATGGGGGTGCCCGGCCTGGTTCAGTGGGGAGGAAAAACCCTTCTGGGCACGGCCGAAAGAACCGTGATCGGTCGAGCGGCAATTCCATTGGCGGTTACTCATTTGATATCTACCGGCATTAATTTTTTTGATTCGGACTATGAACAATCTGTCCAGGAAAGAGCGCAAGATGCAATGCGCCTTGAATTAGCAGGAGGAGGAACCGGTTACCAGCTCCTCCTGGCGGGTGACATTGTTGCAAACACTATCTCTGGAGGAGCATTTGGAGAAGTGGCGACCGATGAGGCTGCCCTGGATCAGATAGCCCGGGAAGATGCCATTCAGATAGGGGCGCTGCTGCCGCAGGCGCAGATCACGCTTGGCTCGCTGCTTCTTCCCGGTTTATTAGATTACGATGGAAGCGCGCGAGGACCTTCTTTCTTCACCAATCCCGAGCGCGTAAATTCAGAATTCAGATTTGATAACTATCGTCCGATTTTAGCAACTGTGGACCCGGTGTACGGCGAGACACACGACTTCTTGCATATTCCTATTCCTTCGGACCTTCTCACGACGGGCATGGACATGGGTATGGGCCAGTTCACTATGCTTCCTAACTCGACCTTCGAGCCCGTCTCCCTTCCCCTGCTGGGAATGGGAACGAGTTCATCCCCCACTGCTTCATCGCCTACTGCCTATCTTATTCACATTGCAGACGACGAAGGCGGCAGTCAGCCGCTTGATCAATTTGCAGATAGATTCGCAATAGATACCCAAACTCTATTTGACAGCGCCGTACCGGGGAACGGGGGATACTACCTTGTTCAGCCAGGGGGCGCGTTGTCAATCTATAGTCCCGGGACCATTTATGGCAGCGCCGTAAGAGAAGCCGATGCCCTGGAATTTGTGGTAGACGCCCCGGGATCTCCAGGTCTGTATCAAACCCTCCGTCAGGCATATAATATTCCAGATCCTGCCGTATTTCTCGATCAGGTTTCCATTTATCAAGAAAATGTTCCGGGCGTTTCTGAAGGCCAGCTTCAAGGAGTAATTGGACTTTTGGGGGAAAATATCGAATTCAGGAATCATTATGAACAAGAAGAACCTGTCAGCGAATGTGATATAGGGGGTTGCTTTACTTTTACTTTACACAGCGGCGCCCACATCCGGGAAGCCGATGCCTACGAGTATATCATGAACCAGGGAGGGGAAGGAGCCGGCAGCGAATCTTTAATCCAAACTCTAAGCGGCGAGTACCATATTCCTGATCCCGAGGAATTTCTAGAAAGAGTAGAGGCCAAAAATCTGCAGGATCTAATTGCTTATCTCGTATTTTTAGACCCTGAGAGCATCGATCCTTTCATCGTCGGCCTGGATGGCCATCGCGCTCTGCGCCGGATCTTTGATCGCGATGGGGTTTTGATTGAAGGAATGGAAGGAGAACTAATCGGCTGGCTTTCCGATGACGTCCGGGAAAGCGTGGCCACCTTCCGCAGATTCCGCCGGCTTCAGGCGCTTATGGTTGAAGGAGCGGAACCCAATTATGTGGACCGACAATTGGGATTGGTAAATGAAGATGGCGCCATTAATGAAAACAGCGCGGAATACGCTATATTTGTGCGCACTTTCGGACAGGGCCTTCCAGGCATGCTAACTGCCATGGGTAATAATTGAGTCCGGCGTTAAACAGGCACGCCGGGCTCTTTTTTACCTCCCCTGAAGAACCGCGACAGGACGTTTACATGCAAGTTTTTAGTGAGTTGTTACGATATTATTGTTGTAAGGAGAAAAAATGGGCACAACTGCACTTATACCGCCAGGTCTGACACCAAGAGTGTTTACTAGAGCTCTCGGGAATGCTGCGACTGCTTTGGGAACAGTATTGGCTGCTGTAGTAACGGTTGATGATACGGTGAGCGTTACTTCTCTACCTGAGTCTGCGGTAGTTGCGGAATCTGATCCAGAAGCAGTTATTCCACTTGAGGTATCTGAGGAAGAGGTAATTTCTACCTCCCCTGATTCTGTCAGAAGCGCTTTTAATTTATTTGTTCGATTAAATCCCGGTAGAAATATCGGTCTGCGGGCTGACGCGGGTTCTGGCGATGATACAGATGAGACAATAGATTATAGGACGCATCATGAATCTTGGTTCGCGGAGGACAGGGATGGGGATGGTCAGCCAGAAGTTGATATTAACAGCGGCGAATTTGAAACCGGCTTAGCAGCCTTGCTTGGAGTTAGAGAGAGTGAAATTAATGACGCCCCTTTGGACGCGATATTCGGCAATCAGGACGGGAGACTAAATGGTGACGATCTCCTGACAGCAGAGGAATTTATCGCTCGCCTGGAAATTGCCGTCCGCTACTTTGAAGTTAGCAGCCGGACGAGCGGCGGACAAAGATTTTCTACATTTCTTAGAAACGATACCGTTGTTTTTGTAAATACATCCGTGCTGTCAGGTGGTCTTGATGGTTTTGAATTTAACAGTCTCTTAGAGCGCTTACTGCAAAACCCGGAAAATTATGATTACACTGCCGCCCTCAATCGTCTTAAAGACATGTGGGGCGCGGCCGGTTCCGCCTGGGTTGAGTTGGAAGAAGGTCTTGCCGCCGAGGATCGTCAAACCATTAACGAGGATGTAATGTATAATCTTGGTATTCTTTGTGATGAAGAGGCCTCTGATAGCGGCAAAGCGGCTGCCGCCGACGCTCTCCTTGCTACCCTTAGTGGACATGGGGATATAGGCGAGCTCCTTTTCTTTGCTTATATTTCAACCCTTGAGACAGATCTTGTCCAACACCGAAATGACATTGAGGGGAGTATTGATTGGGAAGATCCCACTCTTAGAAGCGACTTTATGACCGGTCTTTTTACCGACTATGTTTTACTTTCGACCGGAGAACTTGAAAGAAACGATTCCATTGATGCTGAATATATCCAGGGCAGGGCTGAAGTGAACAGCCGTATTTGGAATAGTATCAACGGAACAGGTCCAAGTTCACCTGACGATGCGCTAGTCCCGGTGGTGAATGAGAGTATATAGGAGGTATTGATATGGCAGGGATTCAATTTGAGGCGCAGGGTCACTTAAGTGATCCCAATATTAGGAGGCTTGATAAGAGCAAAGGAGAGCTGGCCCGGGAAACAAGCGAGGGGGCCAGCGAAATTGGCGACTTAGTCGCGGGGAAAAATGTTATTGATACACAGGGAGACAAAGGCCCGGATGAAGCTCTGCTGGCTTTCGCTATTAGAGAGCTTATTGGGGAAGATCGTGGATCAATATATACCGAAGTCGACGAAGCGCCCCCGCCTGAGACGGATGGCATTATCCCGGCTGGCGTTGTAATCTAGTGTTCGAAATTGTAATCGCGGTTGGCATCATTATATTCCTTCTGAATATTCTTCAGCTGCTTTCGGCGTATAAAAGGAAGAGAGAAGCCCAACATAGGGTTAAAGAATTGGATATAAAAGTAGAGGCCATAAAGGCCGAGCTCGAAAAAGAGAAAATTAGGCTCCAAAGCGAACTGCAAAATACGGTCAAGAAATTCCAAGAAAAAAGAAGCTAAATTCCTCATATTTGACGCAAGTTTTTCCCCGCTTAATACGATAAATTATATAGCATGGTACAATCTTCTGCGCCTATTCAAAAAACGGATGAAGCTCAGGATACCGACAGGTATCAGGGTGATATACCGGGCGGCTATTTTGACTCTTCCGAGGAAGTAAATGATAGCGGCG
The DNA here is from genome assembly GCA_001771365.1 of candidate division WOR-1 bacterium RIFCSPLOWO2_02_FULL_46_20. Taxonomy (GTDB): domain Bacteria; phylum Margulisbacteria; class WOR-1; order O2-12-FULL-45-9; family O2-12-FULL-45-9; genus O2-12-FULL-45-9-A. Next base: position 6,303 of record METP01000019.1, read on the forward strand.
GCGGCCCGCAAGATAGCTCCGGGGTTTCTTCTCAAAAACGTGGCGCCGCGCCGCCGGCTTCATCCGGGACAGATTCGCCCCCCAATGATTCTTCAAATTATCTTGATGTTGGCGCGGATTTGGATGGGGCCATGGAAGATTTTCTGGATGAGATTATCAATAATGACGATCTTTATCTGAGGAATTCCGGTGGTTACAGGATCATCAATGAAGAGCTTTGGGAATCATATTATCGGCGTATCCAGGGCTTGATGAATCTGGTCTTGATGATCGCCATGATTGCGGACGCGCGCAGCGAAAACAGCTGGATGATATTTGAGACTTTTAGTGATCTTCCTCCTGCTTCTGAACAGACCAAGACAAGTAACCTTACCGAGGGGATTGCCAAGGCTAATGAAACTTTCATGAAGCTTTTTAATAAAACCCAGGTTATTTTACTGCAGGATGTTCAAGCCCATAACGCATCAGTTTACAAAAAGAAGATGAAAAAAGCGGAAAAGATGATGGATGATTGGTATGAAGGGGTTCTCAACTGGCTCAACCTTGGCGCGACAGAAAGAAAACAACTAGATCTGCAAAAAGCCGTTAATGAGGGATACGAGAGTGTTTTGGCGCAAAACATTAGCTCTCTCAGTCCTGGTTTGAGCTTCAGTGGAATTAATGATGGAGTTGATGCTAAGGGCGATCGGGTTTTTGAGGAGTTGTCTCAGGCTGACAACTATATTCAATATGACAAAAATGGTTATATAGATCTAAATGCTACCAAAGCCTGGATTGTGGATTTGCGACAACGGCTTAGTGGCCTTGCCAATTACAACCGTTTGTTAGTCTCTACTCAGGCTGATCGAGAAGAAAACCAAAAAATGATTTGGGAGGTTTTTACTGAAAAAGATTCTGGTTCAAGCAAGATGAAAGGCGTTGAATCAGCTCTTGAGCAAGAAATCGCTCATCAGACCCTGCTTTTTGATAAATTTGCTTCAGTTATCCTGGAGCTCCAGGGAACAACCAACAAGATCCACCACATTGATAAACAGATTGAAAAATGGGAGGATTCTTTGGGGTTAAGGATCCTGGGTGGTATTTTAAGTTTTGCCGCCCTTGTGATTGGCATAATTGGACTAGCCATGGGTTGGGGTGCAATACTTCTAGGAGCTCTAGTCGCCGGACTTTCCACCGGTGGCGCGCTTTCTCAGTGGGGGGCGCAACAGGTCGCGGATTCCGTGGATGATGAATATGTTCCCGGTGGTTTTGATAGCCAGCAAGCGGTTGCGACTATTGTCAGAGAGGCCCGAGACGCCAGGGCGAGGCAAAACGAAGAATTAAGAGAAGCTGACAGGAGCGTAGAGTCTGAGGTGGAGTGGTTAGACAGGAAGCAAGATGAACTTATGTCGGAAATTGGCTATGGCCAGATCAGCACAATTTCTGATGGTTATTATCAGATAGAATATGGCGAGCTGGGATCACTCCAGCGACAGCTTACGGGTGTGCAAAATATGTTGAGAGTGATCCAGATGATTCGTGAGACCCGCTCGGCCGCCCGGCGAGCTATCTTCAGCGCCTTTACCGGCTTGCGAGCCGGCTCAGATTCTCCTCTGATTAAAGGGATGCTGGAAACAACCCTTACCCAGTCAAATGTTAAATTCCAATCACTCTCGTCATATTTAACCGAGATTCAGCAGGCTCATAATTGGGAACAACAGCAAAAAATTGCCATGGAGAGAGCTACTTTTGCTTTAAAAGTTTCTTTAATCAGCGCCTTTGGGAGCGCTGGATTGGCGGCCGGTATAGGAGCTATCGCCGGAGTCGCCGGGCAGGTAGTAGCTAAGGTTGCTCTCTATACTTTTAGTATTACCCAGGCGATTGGCAATGCCCTGGCCGGTTATATTAGCGCGCGGTGGGGAGCTGGTTCCAATGGCAACACTTCTAATGGCGTTGCTTTTGATCCGGATGTCTCTTCAATACGTAAGGAAACAAGGCGAAGTTCTAACGGTGATTACTTGCGGTATCTAGACCAGGAGTCTAATGAGATCTACTCCGAAATGCTGGACTTTAGTAAATCGATTATTTCTGCCGGAGATAATCGAGTGGGCGTAAATTCCAAGCATATAGCCGATCTGCAAAAAAGACTCGCGATGATTAATAATTTACTTCTTGTGTTGACATCTATCCATGAGACAAAGGCCAAGGCTAGCCAGGCCATTGCCAGATCTTACGGCGCGTCGGTCGGCTCTGTAGAAGGGACTTCTGAGCTAGTCGGCTCCCAGGTTGAAGCCAGCTTAAATACTTTTGCCACGATTAAAAGGATTTTAAGTGAAAAGGTTGAGGTAGCCAACCGAGCCGCTCAAGCCTCTGACGAAGTTACCTCCGCGGGCTGGAGATTGGCGATTTCCAGCGTGTTGGGCGCGACAGGTATAGCTTTAGGATCATTTGTTAGCACCTTCTACTTTGCTATTACCTCCGCGTCAATCGCTCTCTCAAACGCAGTTTTTGATCTTGTAAATAGCCTGAATCATGCCAAAGATGATTATGGGAACTTTGAAAAATATACTCAGGAAAACAAGAAGAGCGCGCCGCGGGAAGAAAACAGGCGCAGCCAGGATAATGTTGAGGAAGTTCTTGGGAGCCTGGATCGGCAGCTGGAAGAGCTTGCGGCTTTGGATAGCGCGTATATGGTTGAGGTCGGTGGAGGAAACTGGGGCTTGAATATGGGGATGGTCAATCAAACCCAGTTGGCCATGGAGAAAATCTTTCGGGTTGTAGAAATCCTGAATTCAATGCAAAGAGCGTTGCCAGAAATAATTGGGCGGATTTCTGGCAGGCCGTCAATTGCTTCTCTTTCTGCGTTGGATCAGACAATAAGCAATATTCAGCAAACCGCTTTTGCCGTTTTAGAAACTGAAATAGATGCTATGCAAACTGTCGTGGCTCGCCGTAACGAGATGAATGCTTTTACCCGCCAGGCCTGGCAAGCGGCCTTTAGAGCAGGCATTGCGGCTATCTCTTTAGCCATTACCTCCATCAAGGCGAACTTAAACCAGAAGCTTGATAATATTAATAATAATATTGAGAATAGGGTGGAGCTAACTCCTACGGAACAGGCAGATCAACTTGAAATCCAGGAGACACTTGATACTTACGCTTGGGTAAGTCAAGCAGTTAGTCTGTCAGGGATTATTTCAGATGTGGTTGTGGGAGAAATTTACGATGCCACACAGGAAGATGCCGGTTATAGCGAAAAGGCTGCCGCAAAAAATGTTGATAAGGCGCAATCTTCAAAGAATAGAGTTGAGGGATTTGGTGACAAACTGGATGCGGTTGAAGAAACTATCACGGCCAATAAATTGTATGGCAGCGCTATTACCTTGGAGTCACAAGCCATAGGGATTTTTACGGAAAAAATGGATGCCCTGGTGCAGATGCTGGGCAGTCTGGGAGAAAGCATAGGTCAATTCACCGCCGAGCGCATTGATGCCGCGGGTGATGAAAATGGTTTTTACACTGAAATTGATGAGGCTGCCGTCGCGGCTTTAGCCCCGCAGCCACAGGGACCGGATGCCGTTACTCCATTTTCGGCGGATAATGAGCAAGCGCCCCCATCTACCAGAGCCTACGTGGAAGCTTTAGATCAATTAATAGCGCGAAGAGAAGTATTGATGCAACAGGAAACTCAAGTTACAGAGTCTTCTACCCGGCTTGCAGAGCTGGCTGCTCAGACTGAAAATTTGAGTCTGGAAGAAATTCAACAAATAGTCAGCCAGCCAGCTAGTGGAGAACAGATTGATCCCCAGGAGCAATTGCTGAGATTACAAACCCGCTTGGGTGAGCTTCGCTCAGAAGTAGATCGGTTGATTGGCGAAAACCAAAGGTTACAAGGTGTGCTCCCAAGCGTTCTGGCAGAGGTAGCCCAAATTGAAGCCGGCGCTGAACAAAGGCTCCGTGACTTAATGGGGACTAGTCCGGATGAGCCGCTTACCCCTGAGCAAGAAACTTGGTTGAATAGCGCCCTTGAGCTGCTTGGTGGCAGGGTAACAGAGATTGAGGAGCAAATTGCTCAGGTTCAGGCCAGAATTCAAGAGTTGCGTCAGGAGGTTCCGGAGCTGCAAAGGGAGATTGGCCGGCTGCAAAGACAAATTCAAGATCAGACCGATCCTGCAACATCAGCTCCTGCTGGCCAGGAAGTTGGAGCGGTTTCCCGCTCTCCGCTTGAATTCATCCGAAGATTCTTCACTTCTAACGGAGGGGAGGAATCATCCCTTAGCCCTGATAATTCAACTGACGTGGTTTTGGCCATAAGACATGCCGGAAATGGACAGTCCAGCCCTCAACAAAGTTACGAGCAGGCCATGAGGGATCAAGATGTTTTATCCGGATCAGGAAGTTCTACTGGAGGGGGATATTTCGCCTAATGAATATTTGGGGCATTATGCCAAATTATAATGAAGTCGCCGGTGTAAAATCGGCCAATAAATCAACGGCTGCCCAGCTTAATAATAGCGGGCCCAGTTTTGTCGAAAGTATAGGAGAAATCGCACGCTCGGCAAATATGCAGATTGCCAGTGGTGCGACCGCCGGCGAACTGCGATTCGCTCGTCATAAAGAAGGTTTTGAGAAGCATTTTAGCTATAAAGAAGAAGAAAAGGTTTTTCTTGACGACCGCGTTACCAGGATAAGCGAGCTTTTTAACCAGCTTAAGAAATAGGCTGAGATTGGTTAGGAAATCGGAACCCCAGACTCCTGACTTCCGCAATGGGACACCCAAATATTTATGAAGATTTTCTTTTGGAAGAATAGGTGTGAATCCCCACATTAAAATGTGGGGAATTACATAATATATAGGTCCTTCTTCTGATTAAGAATGTGGCTCTTCTCCCAAACAAGTGGATAAACCCCACATTAAAATGTGGGGAATTATGCAACATGTAAATCCTTCTTCTGATTAAGAATGTAGGCTCTTCTCCCAAACAAGTGGGTAAACCCCACATTAAAATGTGGGGAATTATGCAACATGTAAATCCTTCTTCTGATTACGAACATAATT
>METP01000020.1 GCA_001771365.1 candidate division WOR-1 bacterium RIFCSPLOWO2_02_FULL_46_20
AAATGAGGTCAAAAGACTACTGATCCTCCCTTAACTTCGTAAATTCCCAAAACAGACGCCCTGTTCCCTGACTTTTTCATCACTCCCACTTTATACCAATTAGTCTCCCACCAATCAGGCCTTTCGCTTGCCTCAACTGATATTACATCACCATACTTGATCTCGCCAGTATAATTTTTTCCAGCCAGTGCCTTGGCTTCATTAACAGATTCAGCTTCCTTAACATCCCAGGTGCTCGTTTTGAGATTATGCTGGATCGCTCAAATCAAAATACTAGGAATTCGTGAATTCGTTAGACAAAAGAAAGGGTGTAAAAGGCGAAGACAAAAAAGAAAGCTGCTTGGAATTGTCCCGGCAAAAATAAGAAGCATTCGTAGCGAAACCGGCGTCAAAGCCTTCTTCCAGCAAAAAGCCTTCTATGGGCCAACCAAGCTTCACCAAACCGACGAAGGATCTGAATTTAAAGGAGATTATCCTTCTGCTGTCGAAAATGCCGGCGGTCAGCATCGGTTCGCTAGACCATACAAAAAAAATGATCAAGCCTTTATTGAAAACTTCAACCGCAGCCTTAGAAGCGAGTGTTGATGACACCGGCCCAATTCAAACTATGGTATACTCAAAATAAGAAAGTTAATAGGATTGTCGCATTTGCGCCTTAACGTTGCGGGCTCGTTTGCCCTAATAGCTGATTAAGTATAATTGTAATTTTGGACGCTTGTTCCGATTATCTCAAATTATTCAATGCGCGTTCCATTTGTGGACTTCAGATCGGTTATTATAATATCATCCCCGCGCCGTTGAATCCTTACATGTGTTTTGCTTACGGTATCCGGGAATCGAATATTAAATTGGTTTATTCTCCCCAGTTCGATCTCCGCCTTATCATGCAAGGCAATAACCGCAGGTCCTGAATCCGCCCCTTTAATTATTATGTAGTAGTCAGCTGGACATGAATAATTAGATAATAATGCCTTTATTTCCGCGGATTCAATATCTTCTTGGTGAACTATTTGTAAGGATATGGATTTTCTGCTGTCTGGACACAAATGAACCGTAATTGGCCCCCTATACCTAACTGATTTTGGCACATGTGCAGTTAATTTCCCATCTGAGTCCATTGACAAAAATTCTTTGAGATAGTTATCATAAAGAGGAAGTTTTTGGCGAGGCACTTCCGGGGAAATATGCCGATTTCCGCCACCCATGCTTTTTATGTCCACTCCCTCATCCCCGCGCATCCATATCCCGCCCCCTCCTAAAACCATTCCCCGGTCAATTCCAAAAATACGATTATCAATGTTTAATGTCTCCCTTTGAATGGTATGTCCAAAAACCAACATGCTAACCCCTTCTAACTGACCCAAAACATGCTCTGCCCCATATTTTTGGGCAATTTTAAGCCAGCTTCGGTTCCAAAGCAAAGTATCATCACCGCAAATTCTATCGGAGCTTGATTTAAGCAACTGCCGAAATATTAAAGATGTTACTGATGCTTTCTCGATAGCAATTTTCCCATTATTGGGGCGAGGTTTTGGCAACCCATATTTCTTTATTTCGCCTGAAGGGGTGTTCGACTACCGGCTGGATTAAATATCGTTTCGCTTATCCAATAGCCATGCCTTCCTACGCTTTGCTCCGGATAAGCCGGCAAGGCCCTTGCCTCTTTTCTGCCGGCCTGCTACAATCGTTATTAATGACGTCGATAGAACAGCTTAAAATACTCCTCAAAGAAACCGGCGCGGTCAAGACCGGCGAGTTCGTCCTTTCCTCCGGCAAGAAAAGCAATCTATATATTGACTGCCGCAGATACGAAAGGGAAGAATTAGTAAAATGAACAAAAGGATTTCTCTTGTTCCTGTCCCGCAAGAAAGAATAGAGACTAAGATCCTTCTAATTAGAGGGCAAAAAGTGATGCTCGACAGGGAGTTGGCGGAACTCTATGGGGTAGCAACAAGGATATTAAACCAAGCGGTAAGAAGAAACATAAAACGCTTCCCTGAAGATTTTATGTTTCAATTAACAAAAGAAGAAACGAATAATTGGAAATCACAAATTGTGATATCCAAATCTATGAAAATGGGGTTAAGAAAAATGCCTCTTGTTTTCACCGAGCAAGGGGTTGCGATGTTATCAAGCGTCTTAAACAGCGAAAGAGCTATCCAGGTCAACATCCAAATAATGAGGGTATTCACAAAACTGCGAGAAGTTTTAGCGACTCATAAGGACCTGCAAAGAAAAATTGAGGGACATGACCAACAAATAAGGTATATTTTTCAAATAATTAAGCGGTTGTTAGCTCCGCCAAAGTCTCCAAAGAAAAAAATAGGCTTTTTGCAATGAAAGACCAGCTTAAAAAACTGCTGATAGAAACCGGCGCCGTTAAGACAGGCGATTTCACTTTAGCCTCCGGCAAGAAAAGCAATTTATATATCGACTGCCGCAAAGTGACCCTCCATCCCCAAGGGGCAAAACTGATTGGCAAGATTATCCTCGAGAAAATTAAGGGTTTAAAAGTTAACGCGATTGGCGGGTTAACCCTTGGCGCTGACCCAATCACCTCTGCCGTTGTAACCCTCGGGGATATCCCAGGCTTTATCGTCCGCAAAAAAGAGAAAGAGCACGGGACAAAGCAGAAGATTGAAGGGATAATTGAGCCCGGCTGGAATGTCGTTATTGTCGAAGATGTCGCGACGACTGGGGGTTCCGCCCTGCAAGCGATTGAAGCGGTTGAAGCGTTCGGCGCAAAAGTTGTCAAGGTTATTTCCGTTATTGATCGGGAAGAAGGCGCCGCGGAAGCGCTTTCGAAATACGATTTTGATCCGATTTTAAAAAGGGCTGATTTAACTCGGTAAACCTCAGCTTGACAGCTCCTCCGTTATAGCTTATAATCCATACCATCAATAGCTTATAGGCTATCCCCCATATTATGGAAAAGCTAATTAGAGACGCGCAATTAAAATTACTTGGCGCTTTTGCCGGCGCCGGCGGGTCCTTCGCGCTGGCCGGCGGGACAGCGTTGGAATTGTATTATCTCCAGCACCGCTTTTCCCGGGACCTCGACTTCTTTTCCCCGGAATATAAGACCGAAGAGATTAAGGCCATAGTAAAACTATTCAGCGCCGTACTGGGCTCCCCCGTCAAGCTCGAAAGCGAACTTAACGCTTCCAATAAGGCAAGTGTCCGATTTTACACGGTGAAAATAAGGGGGGCACCAGCGCCGCTCAAAATTGATTTTATTGAGGATGTTTTCTTTAAGCGCCCCACAATTACCAAATTCGGCGGCGTCCCTGTTTACAGCGCGAAAAATATTTATTTTCAAAAGATCATGACCCTAATCGGCTCATTCCTGATAACCGACGCAATCGGCCGGGAAATTCCGGCCGGCAGGAAAGAGGTTCGTGATATAGTTGATATCTATTACCTCTCGAAAAAAATCGAGCCTTTGCATAAATTCCTCAAAACCCTGGGGCGGCAGTATCAAAGAGGGGTAATCCAATGGTATCGCGGCTATTCAAGACAGGACGTCAAGCTGGGAATGCTTGATCTCAACCTGTATGACAAGGAATTCGATATTTCCGCGATGATCGCTTACCTGGACGCGGAGATCAGGGCCTTTATGGCAGAGGAGATAAGATGAATATTAATAAGTATTTCTGGTCCCTTACCCCGCAAGCCTTGAGAGAAATAAAGACTATCTTAAAAAATCCCCGGCACTCAAAATTTGTTGATCGGTGCTTTACCCTCCTCTCGAGATGTGACGACGCCAAAGAGGTTTTTTCGATAATTGACCGAAGCCTTTTCATCGAGGCCTGGCCGCGCGTCAGGCGATACTGGGCAAGAACCAATCAGTCCCCGGATTTTAAGGCCTGGTGGGAGACTGTTTATGAGCAACTTCTACAAAAAAATAAACCCAAAAAAGCGCTCCAGGGAAACCCAGCGGAAACTTTCATGGCCATTGGTAAAATCATTAAAGAAAAAAGAGTCGGGAGAAAAATCAGCCAGCGTGATTTTGCCCGCCAGGCCGGCATGACCCAGCCTGATATTTCCGCGATCGAAGCCGGCAAAAAAAATCTCACCATAGAGACCCTGTCCCGGTTGTGTAAAATATTGGGTATTAAGACTCTGCCTCTCTAATTAGCGCTAAGATTGCGGAATTCCACCGCACGAGATAATCGCCCCCCGCGGAATTTATGATATAATTAGTTGCACAATGCCCGTGTAGTTAGTGGTCGATGCCCCTGTAGCTCAGTTGGTAGAGCACGTCCTTGGTAAGGACGAGGTCACCGGTTCAATCCCGGTCGCGGGCTTTTATTCCCGCGAGTTCTTGCACCCCCCCCCATTTTATGATAGAATTAATTTTCGTTTTTACGAGGGGGAATAACAAATGCCAGTTGTGACTATGAGGGAATTGCTTGAAGCCGGAGTTCACTTTGGGCACCAGAGTAAGCGCTGGGATCCAAAGATGAAAAAATATATTTTCGCGGCCAGAAACGATATTCACGTCATTGACCTTAATAAAAGTATCCCTTTAATTGAACGGGCCTATGAGTTTGTAAAAAATGCCATCATCGCCAACGGCACCATACTCTTTATTGGCACAAAAAAGCAGGCACAAGAAGCGGTTGAAGAGGAAGCCAAACGTTGCGGCATGTTTTTTGTTAATCAGCGCTGGATGGGCGGCACTTTAACTAATTTTAAAACTCTTAAAAAGAATATAACTCGCCTAAACGAGATCGAAAAAATGAAAGAAGACGGCACTTTTGACAGCCTGCCCAAAAAAGAAGTCATTCTTATCGAGCGCGAACATCGCAAGCTGGTCAGAGGTTTGGGCGGTATCCGCCAGATGACCACTTTACCAACCGTTGTTTTTATTGTTGATACAAAGAAAGAACAAACTGCTGTTAATGAAGCCTTGAAACTCGGCATCCCGATAGTTGGCATTATTGACACTAACGCCAACCCGGATGAAGTTGATTTTCCCATCCCGGGCAACGACGACGCCATTCGCTCCGTTAAACTGCTTGCCTCAATTATTGCCGAAGCGGTTATTGCCGGCAGAGAAATCAGCAAGCCCACCGAAGAAAAAACCGAAGAAATTGCCGTACCGCTGGACACGCTTGAAGAGGCCGAAGCAATAGAAGTGGAGCAGATAATTGAAGAGACCGTTGCCCCGATACTAATTAAAGATGAACCAGAAGAAAAGAGGACAGGATTTTAAGTTATGGGGACCTCGGTTGAAGAAATAAAAGACCTCAGAGAAAAAACCGGCTGCGGCATGATGGACTGTAAGCAAGCCTTGAAAGAGGCTGATGGTGACGCGGAGAAAGCCGGTGATCTCTTAAGGAAAAAGGGCCTGGCTTCGGCAGCCAGGCGTGCCGGACGAACAGCCGCTCAAGGGTTGGTTGATTCCTACCTTCATGTTGGCGGGAAGATTGGGGTTCTGGTAGAGATCAATTGTGAGTCTGACTTTGTGGCCCGCAATAATGAGTTCCAGGCCTTCGTCAAAAATATCGCCATGCAGATTGCTGCCTCAAATCCCCAATATATTACCCGGGAGGAAGTTCCGGAAGCAGTATTGCAACGCGAAAAAGATATCTTACAAACCCAAGCCAAGGAAGAGGGAAAACCAGCCGCGGCTATGGCCAAAATCATCGAAGGTCGTTTGAATAAATTTTATTCTGAAATCTGTTTACTCGAGCAGCCTTTTATCAAAGACCCCAAATTGATTGTGAGGGATCTCTTGGCCGATATGGTCGCCAAAATCGGAGAGAATATCGTCATTCGAAGATTTAACAGATATCAATTGGGTGAAAATTCCTAAATCAATATTTCTCATAGACGGTAACAGCCTCGCATATAGAGCTTTCTACGCCCTCCCCGATACCATGAAGACCACTACCGGCATCACAACCAATGCCATTTACGGGTTTACCACAATGCTGATTAAAATATTAGATGAAAACCCGGAATTCGTGGCTATTTCCTTCGACCGGCCCGAACCCACTTTCCGCCATAAAGAATATAAAGAGTATAAAGCCACCAGGCAAAAGGCGCCCCCCACCCTCCACGAACAAATCCCTTACGTCAAAGAAATTGCCGCGGCCTTTGATATTCCAATTTACGAAATTGCCGGCTACGAAGCTGACGACGTAATCGGAACTTTAGCCAAAGAAGCGGAAAAACAAGGGCATCACGTTGTCATTCTTTCTGGAGACCTTGATCCATTGCAGTTGGTTAATGAAAATATTAAAGTTATGACTACGCGCAAAGGGATAACCGACACAATGCTCTACGGCATTGAAGAAGTTAAAGAGCGTTACAACCTGAAACCGGAACAACTAATTGATTTTAAGGCTTTAAAAGGTGATACCTCGGACAACATTCCAGGCGTTCCTAAAATTGGCGAGAAAACCGCGGTGCAATTATTAAAAGAATTTGGCTCGCTGGATAATCTTCTGGAGAATGTTGATCGTATTACCAGGAAATCCGTTAAAGATAACATAAAAAACAATGTTGAACTGGCCCACTTAAGCAAAAGATTGGGGACAATCGTTACCAATGTGCCGATTGACATTGATTTTGATAAATGCAAGCGAGAGGAGATCAATTGGCAAAAGATTATCCCTCTTTTTGAAAAATTCGAGTTTGAACGTTTGATAAAAAAGTACGGCCAAAATCTGAAAGAGTACCAAACAGAAGCGGTAGTTGAAAAAAAACGCGTAGAATTGGCTAAGTTTGACTTTAAATGCGTCCAAACAGCTGGGGAACTGGAAGCCTTAATTAAAACACTGGCAAAAGCTGAGGTTGTTGCTTTTGATCTGGAAACAACGGGATTGGATGTTTTTACGGCCGAGATCGTGGGGATCTCTTTTGCCACCGAAACAGAAGCTGCCTTCTATTTCCCTATAAGCTCAAAGGTGCCCGAACAGCTCAAATCTATGTTCAGCTCAAATAAGCTAAAAATCGGTCATAATATTAAATATGACATTGAGGTTTTGAACAATAATGGGATCGAAGTCAAAGGCCCGCTGTTTGATACCATGGTGGCAGCTTATTTACTTGATCCAGTTTCCGGAAAATTGGCTTTAAAGTCCTTAGCCAGGCAGTTTTTGGGTCGGGACATGATCAAGCTGGCGGAATTAATCGGCCAAAACGCGGAATATAAGAATTTTGCTGATGTGCCAATTGCCATTGCCAGGGATTACGCTTGTTCTGATGCCGAAGCAACCTTTGGCCTCTATGAAATATTTAGATTGGCGCTCAAAGGACAAAAGCTGGACAAACTTTTCTATGAAATTGAGATGCCGCTGATACCTGTTTTAATTGAGATGGAAACAAATGGTGTATCAATCAACAAAAAACTACTTGCCAACATGTCCAAAGACATAGAAAAAGAGCTGAAGGAACTGGAAACACATATTTTTGCTATTTCCGGCGAAGGTTTTAACATCAACTCGCCCAAACAACTGGCTAAAATCCTGTTTGAAAAGCTCAAGTTGCCAATCAGCAAAAGGACCAAGACCGGGGCGTCAACCAACATCGAAGTTCTGGAAGAGTTGGCCGCGCAAAAGTTTGAAATCGCTGAAAGATTGATGGCTTACCGCCAATTGACCAAATTAAAATCTACCTATGTCGATGTTCTCCCAACCCTCGTCCATCCTAAAACCGGCCGGATCCACACCTCTTTTAACCAGACCATCACCGCGACCGGAAGACTGTCAAGCTCTGATCCGAATCTGCAGAATATTCCCAAGCGCATCAGATCCGCTTTTATTCCGGAGAAAAAGGACTGGGTCATTTTAGCGGCGGACTATTCACAGATCGAGTTGCGTATTCTGGCCCATATGAGCCAGGATCCCCTGTTAATCAAAGCTTTTAACAGGGACAAAGACATTCACCAGGCCACGGCTGATGAGTTGGGCATAACTCGCGATGCTGCCAAGGCCGTTAACTTTGGCATAATTTACGGCATATCAGATTTTGGCCTGGCCAAGCAACTAAAAATTAAACGAACTGAAGCCCAGGGTTTTATCGACAAATATTTTGCCAAACATGCGGGTGTTAAAGCATTTATGGACAAAACTATTAAGGCAGCCGGAGAAAACGGCTACGTCACCACTATGTTAGGCAGAAAGCGTCCCCTGCCCGACATCAATAGCCCCAACTACGGCATCAAATCATTTACCGAGCGCACAGCCATAAACACACCGGTTCAGGGAACAGCGGCTGATATGATTAAGATTGCCATGGTCAGGCTAAACTTAAAACTTAAAACTAAAAACGTAAAACTAATCCTCCAGGTCCACGACGAACTGGTTTTTGAATGTCCGAGAGCGGAAGCCGCTCAAATTAAGAAAATTATCGAAGAAGAAATGGTGAAGGCCTTGCCTTTAGTTGTACCGATAAAAGTGGACATTAGTGTCGGGGAAAGCTGGCGCAAGCTAAATGTTACTTAAGCCTATTTCCCCCATTTTCCAAACTTGCTAGTTTCAGCAAAAGAAGCTCCTTAACTTCCCTTCGAGGCAAAACTCTTACCCCTACATTTTTCCCAATCCCCAGTTCCATACAAGCTAATTTTATGATTGTTTTTGCTTGTATTCGTTGAACTTTACCAAGCACCCCTCCGCCAACTACAACCCCTCCATGTAAAACCCCAAAGACATTTGGAGCAACAGCCAAAATAAGCCTATCTGTTTCTGGAACATTGGCAACAACAACATCATTTAAATTCAGGCCTAAATGTTTAAATGAGGCTCCAATTGCTTGCAGCAGGCCGGTTTGATCCTTTATTTCTACAGCAACATAATAAGCAACCTTCCTTAATTTACATTTTTTAAATCTGGCTCGATAGAATTGATCCATTCGCTCCACTTCTTTGTCCGCGTTTCTTGTTCCCCGCCCAATTTCCAGGAGATATTCATTTGGCTCTACCCCCCCGGCAATTTTTTTAAGGTAGTGCGTAAAAAAGCCCGTCCTTATTAAATCTTCGGCTCCCACATAAAATTTCATCCCAGCCCGATGCAAAGCACGCAAACCAATTTTTTTTAATTCGTCAAGCGGTAAACCCTTAAGATATTTACGCAGCGTTTGACGGGCACCATCCGTTTTTAGAAAAGGCAACCATTCTGATTGCGCCACAATTCTATTTTTCGGATCTTTATTTATTCTTATGCTCTGGCCAAAAGTAACCGCCCCCAACAGGTTGTCAACAGGCTGCCATTCATCGTCCACAAGTTTTTCCGCAGAAACAGCGCGTAAAAATACCTCATCATGAATGGCACAAGCAAAATCCAAAACAGTTGCCCCCACAGGCAGGTTAATAACTTCGCCGCCAGGAGTATAAACCATAACAAACTTCATATATTTGCCGACTCTTTCATATAATTCAGCTGGAGCCAGATCCCGTTCTGCCAAGTCTTCTCCCAGTTCCATCAATAAGCTGCGGAAGAAAGGCAGCAGACTGTATCGCAACTCCTTGCGCGCGGTAGATATCCCAATGCAAAATTCTCTAAACATTCTTTGATCGCGTATAACTACCGCCATATCACCAATGCCATCTACCGATGAAACATAAAAGCGCAACAACTGCTGGCCATTGGGCATAGGTTTGGCAATATGATCTACGGAGGTAAATTCTCTTGGCAGATAGCTTCGCTGAAGCAGCGGATATCTTCCGGTTATGGCTTTAAAAGCCCTGGGACAATCAGCCTCAGCCGGAACCTTTACTCGGACATTGTAAACATCTGTTGCGCTCAATTTTTCACCGGCTTTAAGCTTGATATCCAACTCCGTCACTCTAAGATGAAGTTCATAGATATTACGCTTAACTAAGCTTACTTCCGCAGTGGCAACGCCTGCGTCAATAAGTGTATTTCTCAACATCTCAACCATTGCTTCTGCCGCTTGCTTTGTAGAACTAATCGCTACAGATCTCTCATACTCAATTTCTTCAAAGTCCTCCGGACATACATAACGAAAGGCCAAATCTTCCAACTCGCGGCACAGCAACAACATGCCAAAAGCTTTGGCGATTGGCGCATAAACATACAAAGTCTCCGCGGCAATCCTTTGACGCTTTTCGGTAATGATTTCATGAGTTGCGCTAAGTTTGGCTTCGGCTTCCCCCAGGTCATCCAATGTCCTCATATTATGCAATCGATCAAACAATTTGATCATTAGCGCTTCCGGATATACAACTCCGTGTTTCAGTAATTTTGCAAAAATAACCGCTTGAGATGGTTTGCCAACAAAGGTTGTTCCTGCTTCTTTGCCTACTTTTATCAGGCCGCTTACAATGCCAAGAACCTTCTGTCCTGATCGCCCAAACCCGGCTTCATTTAGCTGCGCTTTAAGCTCTTTCACTGATAGCCGCTGTCCCTCCTTGTTCGGATCCTCAGGAACATCATGGATCAGCGCCGCGGCGATTGCCTCATGCCCTAGCTCAAACTCTGTCGCCATCTCGGCCACAAGCATAGCGTGCTCAAAATATGGCGTAATTTTATTAT
>METP01000021.1 GCA_001771365.1 candidate division WOR-1 bacterium RIFCSPLOWO2_02_FULL_46_20
ACCAGCCAAATTTGGTGGCAGTGGAAGGCAACTATGACGAGGTAAATCGTTTGTGCTCTGAAGTCGCGGCTAAGTACAAATGGGCCTTTGTTAATGTAAATATCCGGCCGTACTATGCGGAGGGGTCTAAGACCTATGGTTATGAAATCGCCGAACAGTTAGGCTGGAAAACACCGGATCATATTCTTTCTCCTTGTGCCGGCGGCTCTTTGATCACCAAGATCTGGAAGTCGTTTAAGGAATTGCATAAGCTGGGTTTGGTGGCAGAACCTAAAACAAAAGTGTATGCCGCTCAAGCCGAGGGGTGCGCGCCGATTGTTAACGCCATTAAGGAAAAGAGTGAGATAATAAGGCCGGTTAAGCCGAAAACTATTGCTAAATCTCTGGCTATTGGCAACCCGGCAGATGGCTACTATGCAATGGCTACGGTAGCCGAGAGTGGAGGGTGGGCAGAAACGGTAACCGATGAAGAAATTGTTGAGGGGATTAAACTCCTGGCAGCAACAGAAGGCATTTTTACCGAAACAGCTGGTGGAGTAACTGTTGGCGTAACCAAAAAGTTGATTGAACAGGGAAAAATTCCCAAAAATGAATCTATTGTGATTTGCATAACCGGTAATGGATTAAAAACCCAGGAAGCGGTGCAGGCAAAAATTGGTAAGCCGATAAAGATTAAGCCAACGCTCAAATCATTCGAGGAGGAGGTAAAAATATGAGTATTAAAGTTAGAATTCCTCAGCCGTTACAAAAGTTGACTCGAGGTCAAGAAGAGGTGGAGGCTGCTGCCTCGGATGTGAAAGGCTTAATAGATGATCTGGAAAAAAACTTTCCGGGAATAAAAGACAGGATATGTGATGGACAGGGAAAACTCAGGCGTTTTATAAATATTTATGTTAATGAGGAAGATGTCCGGTTTCAGCAGGGGGATGCGACAACCATCAAAGATGGCGATGAGGTTTCCATTGTTCCGGCTATCGCGGGAGGCGCTCAATGATTCTAAATGATGAGCAGATAGAAAGATACAGTCGGCAGATTCTTTTGCCCAAAATTGGTGGTGGAGGGCAAGAAAGATTGTTGGCAGCCAAAGTCTTGGTTGTAGGGGTTGGCGGGTTGGGTTCGCCGGTGGCTGCTTATTTAACCGGAGCAGGGGTGGGGACCTTGGGGCTGGTTGACTCGGATAGTGTAGATATTACCAATCTGCACCGTCAGATAATATATTCCACGGATGATCTGGGTAAGGCAAAAGTTGAGGCGGCTAAGGTGCGCTTGGAACGGATGAATCCGGACGTGAAAGTTATTGTTCATAAACTGCGTCTTACTTCAGCCAACATTATGGCCGTGATTAATGATTATGACATTGTGGTTGATGGGACAGATAATTTTCCTGCGCGTTATTTAATAAACGACGCTTGTGTCTTGGCCAAAAAACCACTGGTTCATGGCGCGTTTTTTAGATTTGAAGGCCAGGCCATGGTTATTAAGCCGGGCGAGGGGCCGTGCTATCGCTGTATGTTTTCTGAACCACCACCCCCTGGCGCGGTGCCGTCTTGTCAGGAGGCTGGGGTTCTAGGCGCTTTAGCTGGAGTTATCGGTTTGATTCAGGCCACAGAAACATTAAAGTTAATTTTGAGGATCGGAGAGCCTTTAGTCGGAAAATTAATTATATTTAATTCTTTGGAAATGGGTTTTAGGAAAGTTAAAGTTCCTCAAGACAAGAATTGTCCGGTTTGTGGAGAAAACCCGACAATTACGGAGCTGATTGATTACGAAATATTCTGTGGCATAAAGAAAAAGGAGAGTGAGTAATATGGCAAAAAAATTAGTTAAATTGACGTTTCCTCAAAAGCTTATCAAGGAGCCGGTTATTTTTACCATGGCTAAGAAGTTTGATGTGATGCCCAATATCAGACGAGCCAGAGTGACGGAAAAAGACGGAGAGATGGTTCTGGAGCTTGAGGGGGAAGAAAAGAATCTGGAAAAGGGGACCAATTATTTAGCCAAAACAGGAGTAATCGTTGAGCCGATAGTTGGCGATATTGTTGAATAATAAATAAGCGAGGGGGGCTGGCGAGTTTTATTCGCTTATAGCAGAGAGAGAATCTTATCAATATCCACGTATTGTTTAACCAGTTTTTCGGTGGCTTTAATCTTTTCCGTGTCGGTCGCCCTGACTTTAACTATTAAGTCGTGCATGTAAGAGGCGACTGTAAAGGTATCTTCCTCAACCGAAATTATCGGAATGTCGGTCTCCTTGACCAGTTTAAGGATTGTTTTATGAGGGAGTATTTTGCCGGTTAAGACGATGCCGGAGAGGCCGTAGGCCTTGGTTTTCCCGGTTAGATAACCACTTAAGGCGGCCAAAATAATATCTTCGCGAGAGCCCGGAGTGATTAAAAGATTACCTTCGCCAAAATAGTCTAAGGCTTCGTGTGGTGTCATCGCGCCGATAATAATTTTATTAACTGAGTTGCTCAATCCCTTCTCTCCGCAGATCAATTTGCCGTGCATATCTTCCAAAAGTTGGCCCAGGGTAGGGCTGGATAGGGTTTGTTGATAAGGGATTACACCCAAAACCTCAAGTCCCTTCCGGGCTAAACCCATTCGAAACAGTTTGTTTATTTTTTCGTATTTTTCCGGCAGAACCTTATTGGTAATAACTCCCAATATCTCAACACCGACATTGTCAAACTTGGCTTTGTTAAGGATGATTTCATCGATCGGGCGGCCTATGCCGCCACGGGAGACCAGAATAACTTTTGCCCCCAGAAGTTTAGCGACTTCGGCATTGCATAGATCGAAGACAGAACCCACCCCGGCATGGCCGGTCCCCTCAATCAAAACCATCTCTTTGTTTTTGCTGATATTTTTATAAGCATTTAAAATGCTTTTCTCAAGTGCTTTTTTGTCGCCGTTTAATATGTAATTTTCGGTGAACCCTTTGGGGACGGCAATCGGGCTCATATCCCCATAGTCATCGGGCAAATTATAAACGTCGTGCATCAGAATGGCATCTTTATCGATCTTATGCTCTTTGATCTCTTTATATTGCTGGCCGACCGGTTTAATGTAGCCGACACTGCCCAGTTTTTCGATAAAAGCAGAGAGGAGTCCCAGGGAAACGATGGTTTTGCCGTCATTTTGCCTGGTGGCGGCGATATAAACTTTTTTAGCTTTGTTTTCCATATAGTCCCCCTTTTAGTTTTTGAATCGAATAGGTGGGGACGATGTATTTGGGGCAGGCTTCAGCGCAGTTGAAGAGGGTATGGCAGCGCAGGGCGCCGTGTTCGCCGTCGACCAACTTTAGCCGCTCGCCTCGCGCGGCATCTCTGGAATCGGCCAGAAAGCGGTAGGCTTTGGTGAGAGCCGCCGGCCCCAAAAATTGCGGATCGGTCGCGGCAACCGTGCAGGCCGAATAACAGGCGCCGCAGAGGATACAGTTGATCATTTCATCGATCCTGGCTCTTTCTTTGACGCTCTGGGTTCTTTCTTTGGCTGGAGCGGGAGAAGGATTAATAAGGTAAGGCTTAACTTTTTCGTATTTTGCAAAAAAGTGGTCCATGTCTACCACCAGGTCTTTGATAACCGGCAGATGGGGGAGCGCGGAAACGGTGATGGTTTTCGCCCGCAAGGTTTTGATCAAGGTTTGGCAGGCGAGGCGGTTTTTACCGTTGATGCGCATCGCGCACGAGCCGCAAACTGCTCCCCGGCAGGAATAACGGAAAGCCAGCGACCCGTCCAGATTTTCAACGATATAAAAGAGCGCTTCCAGCACCGACATCTCTTTTTCGGCCATGACCTCGTAGGTTTTGAAATATGGCGCCTTATCGACGTCAGGATCGAATCTCTCAATTTTAAACGTTACCATATTAATAAGTCCTCGCTGATTTTTAAACTCTGATTTTTGACAATTATTAGAGAAAGGCTAATTTAGACCGCGTAAGCTTCTTTGAACCTTTTAACCGGGACCTGCAGAGTACGTTCGACTACATGGGACCTGACCAAATCATCCAGCCCCTTGGAAACTTTAGCGGTATAATATTTTTCTCCGCATTGTTGGCAGATCCCGGCCGGCACGTCCTCGATCAGATAGAGCTTTCCTTCCCACCAGAAATCCATCCTGATTTTCTGTTCGTCAACCTCGCCGCCGCAGCAGCCGCAGTCGCCGTAAACATCTTTAATTGGCACTATTATCTTCCTCCTTTTTCCCTTTGCTTTGGCGTAACCCATTTTGGCTGTTTCGGGATGTAAACCGTGATTACTTTTAACCAGCCAATTTTAGATTTTCCGCAAATAACATGTATCGGCCGGACATTTGAGTAGCCCGAAATTAAACAGCTTTCGCCTCTTTTATCTTCCGGGTAGCTTTCAATTATTTCACCGCCCAGAATGGCTGTTTTAATGTCGTCAATTATCAATTGATTCTGCCTGACGTTCTTCGTGTGCGTGCTGACTCAAAACAAATTCGTCATTTTCTAGCGCCGCTTTTATATCTTCGATTTTCATAAAATAAAGTGAAATTTCCCAAACTACCCGCCGATAATATATTGTAGATGAATTAAGCCCCGAAGTAAAGTAAAAGCAAGAAGGAAAACAAAAATGGCGATTGAAAGAACAAGTCCCAGATTAACGGTGGCACAGCAAATATCGAGAAACCCTCAATTTGGAGGAAGATTATTGGCGATCACGGCAAAGACTTCTTCGGGTGGCATTATAAGGGCAGCCGAAGCAATAAAGAGACTGCCGCATCTGATTGCGGCGGGAATCCGGGTTGAGATAAGAACCCCCGGAGGAAATTTGTTGGATAATTCGGCTTTGATCGGTAAAATACCGAAACAAATTGATGCGTTAGCAAGGGGTGTTGATACTTTAATTGGAATTGATCAGTTACGAAAGGGTAAATCGGTCGGCATTGCAGAACAAGCGGGCAAACGCTCAGAGATGATCGATGACTCCCGATTGCCTTTTAAGGTCGCGATAGATGTGCTTCCCGGCTTTTCTTTAGTAGAAGGCCGAGAGAAAGCCGCAGAAAGGAATGAGCAGGACGGCGGTAAGCGCAGGATCCCAACCGAGCCAGAATTATTAGAGTTAAACAGATTGCTTGGAGATCGGTTAGAAGGTAGTGACGATTGGATATGGACAGAAACGGAGCATGAGGATTATCCGGGGCAATTTGTTCTCCGTCGCCAGGACGACGACGGCCGCGGTTGCAGCCATCCCGGGAGCAACTACTACTACAGCGACGTCGCGGTTCGGTTCGTCGAGGACAGATAATTACGCTAATAAGTCCTCGCTTGGGGTTTGAATTTGGTGATCGTGACCGGCTTATAATCTAATTTTGGCCCGTCGGGACTGTAGCTCGCCATGGTGTGTTTTAGCCATTGCTCGTCATTCCTTCCGGGAAAATCAGTCCTGAAGTGCGACCCGCGGCTCTCTTCTCGATTAAGCGCGCCCAGGACGATCACCTCGGCCAGCTCGAGTTTTCCTTCCAGCTCGAGGTTCCTGACCAGGTCAAGATTGAATTTTTTGCCTTTGTGCATGAGATGGATCTGCTTGTAGCGCGCCTTAAGCTTGCGAACCTTGGCCAAGCCTTTAGTCAGCTTTTCTTTGTTGCGGAAGACGCCGGCTTCTTCAGCCATGGTTGCCTTCAACTCATTGCGGATTTCAGCCGCGGTTTCTTTACCGGTGGAATTTTCCAGTTTAGCCACTTTGGCTTTGACTTTTTCCAGTTCAGCTTGGAGAACAGAGCTTGTGTCTGAATTTTTCTTGCTCTTCACATAATCCGACGCAAAATGTCCCGATCTCTTGCCGAAGACGATCGTGTCGAGCAGGGAATTGCCGCCCAGGCGATTGCCGCCGTGGACCGAAACACAGGCGCATTCGCCAGCGGCATAAAGACCGGGCAGGGGAGTTGAGCCATTAGGATCGGTGTCGACGCCGCCCATCGAATAGTGCTGGCCGGGCTGGATCGGGATCGGTTTGTCGATCGGGTCAAGACCGAGGAAGTGGAGACAGATGTCGCGGATGCCGGGCAGACGCTCGATGATCTTTTGCCTGCCGAGGTGACGCAAATCGAGGTGGACATAGGCATTATCGAAGCCGCGCCCCTCATTGATCTCGGTCTGGATCGAACGGGCGACGATATCGCGCGGCGCGAGTTCTTTAACAAAGCGTTCTCCCTTATTATTGTACAGATAGCCTCCTTCGCCGCGGGCGCCTTCGGTCATCAGGATGTTGGTGCCGTATAGCGTGGTGGGATGGAACTGGACGAACTCGAGGTCCTTGAGCGGCACGCCGGCCGTCATGTAAACCGCCGCCATGCCGGAGCCAGTGTTGATGATGGCGTTGGTCGAATTGCCGTAAATGCGCCCATAGCCGCCGGTCGCCATGATCACTGTGTCGGCGCTCATGGCCGCGATCTTGCCGTTCTTAATATTTAACGCGATCAGGCCGACGCAGGCCGAATCGTTTTTGACGATCGAGAGGAGCAAGTATTCTTCATAAACTTTGATCTCTTCTTTGACCGATCGCTCATACATGGTGTGGAGCAGAGCATGCCCGGTGATGTCGGATGCATAGCAGGTGCGGGGGAAAGCGGCGCCGCCAAAAGGACGCTGGGCGATCTTGCCTTCAGCCGTGCGGGAAAATGGGCAGCCCCAGTGTTCCATTTCATAAACAATGCCCGGCGCTTCGTTGGTCATGATCTCGACGGCGTCCTGGTCGGCCAGATAATCGGAGCCCTTGACGGTGTCAAAGGCGTGGCTCTCGGCCGAATCTTCGGAGGCGTTACCCAGCGAGGCGTTGATGCCGCCCTGCGCGGCGATCGAGTGCGAGCGGGTCGGCTGGACGCGGGAAAGCACTGCCACTTCCAAACCATTCTTTTTAGCTTCCAGGGCGGCCCGCAGGCCGGCGAGCCCGGAGCCAATAACAATTACTTGATGATGAGAAATGCCCATAAACCTTTAACTCCTCCAAAAAAGAAAATAATCCCGATGATCAGCAGGGACCAGGAGATTCTTTTTTCGTGTTTAGTGAAGAACTCGTAGTCAAGCAGGACAGCGCGCACGCCGTTCAACCCGTGAAAAAGCGCGAGCAAAAGTAGGGAGCTGTCGGTCAAGAGGATCAACAGGTCCTTTAAGCGCAAGGCCACGCCGGCAAAAAGGATCGGCTGTCCCAGCTCCACATAATGGACGCGGAAGATATGACTGTAAAGTATTATTACGATCAGCGCCGCTGTCACACGCTGAAGAAACCAGAGCCAACCAGCTTTCATTCTATTTCCCCATTATGAATGGGAGGGTAAGATAAAGCGTTACCCCCCAAATGAGCGCCGCCGCGGCAATGACGGCCCAAAAAATTATTTTTTGGATCCTGATCCCAACTCCAAGATCAAAAAACAATATCCTGATCCCATTAAGCCCGTGAAAAAGGACCGCGGCCAAGAGCCCAAGATCAGCGATGATAAAAGGTTGTGAGGTCAAAACCGCCAATAACTGGTTGAAAGCGTGAGGCCCGCGCAGGGAAGTGGAAATGACCATGATATGCATCAATAAATAGAAGATTAGGGCCAGGCCGGTTAGCCGGTGGAGAAGGAATGCCCACATGCCAACGCCGGATTGGCAGGCGAGGATCGATTCTTTTTTTAAATTATTTAACATAAACTGGCCATTAAGATATTATTTTTTCGGATAGCCTACAATTTCATAATAAATCTGCATCAATTCTTTATCAAAGAGAGGGCGCTTGGCTTCGACGGCCAGTTCGCGCACGCGCTCGAGTATTTTTCCGGAGACAGCTTCGTTAATTTTGATGCCGTATTCACTAAACTTGGCAATGATCGAGCGGCGGCCGGAGTGCTTGCCGACCAGAAGCTGGCGGATACCGCCCACAACCTCCGGAGCAAAAATATCATAAGTGCCTGGTTGTTTTAGGATCGCATCGGCAATGATTCCGGCTTCGTGCAAAAATAAATTTTTCCCCACGATAGGCTTGTTGGGTGAGATTTCCCTCCCCGAAGCCTTGGCGACGTATTCGGAGATCTCCTTGATCTTGCCGACGTCAAAGCCGGTGTCATAATTTTTTAGATATTTCAGCGCCATGACGACTTCTTCCAGCGCGGCATTGCCGGCACGCTCCCCCAGGCCGTTGACAGTGACGGAGGCGAAAGTTGCGCCGGCTTCCAGCGCGGCCAGGGTGATGCCCGAAGCCATACCAAAATCGTTGTGAGTATGGATTTCGACCGGAAGACCGGTCAGTTTGATGATCGCGTCGATTTTCTCATAAGTTGAGAGGGGATCAAGCGATCCGGTCGTGTCGCAATAACGCAAGCGGTCCGCTCCAGCGTCCTGCACAGTTTTGATGAACTGGATCAGGAAAGAGGGGTCGCAGCGCGAGGCGTCTTCGGCATTAGCGGAAACGTAAAGCCCGTGGCTTTTGGCGTAATTAACGGCCCGGGTAACGGTATCGAGCACCCAGGCGCGGTCCTTACCTAATTTCTCTTTAATATGCACGTCAGAAATGGAAATAGAGATGGCAACCGCGTCAAGGCCGCATTGGATCGAGGCATCAATGTCGGTCGTGACAGCGCGGTTCCAGCCCATGATGCTGGCTTTCAGCCCGGCCTTGACGATCCCTTTGATCGCTTCTATTTCACTGCCGCCCATGGCAGGCACACCAACTTCCAATTGGTAGACGCCAGCTTCGGAAAGTAGCGTGGCAATTTTTAGTTTTTCTTCAGGGGTAAAAACAACTCCGGCTGTTTGCTCACCATCCCTTAATGTTGTGTCAACAATTTTAATATCTTTTAACATCTTTTCCCTCCTATTTTTGCAAAGCAAGCTTCGCAACTACTAAGTTTGGAATCTCAGCAGTTGTTTCGGCAATCGGAACTTTTGCCTGGATTAAGGCTTTAATCTTTGATTCAGCTGTCCCGGTTCCGCCAGAGATAATTGCTCCAGCATGTCCCATGCGTTTTCCCCTGGGGGCAGTACGCCCAGAAATAAATGCTATCACAGGTTTGGTCATATTAGTAGCAATGTAGTCGGCCGCCAGCTCTTCGTCGCTGCCGCCGATCTCACCAATCATAATTACGACTTTTGTTTCCCGGTCGGCTTCAAATAAGGGGAGAAGATCGGTAAAGGTTGAGCCAAGAATCGGATCTCCCCCAATACCAATACAAGTAGATTGACCGAGATGAGCTTTAGTTAAGGCAGCGACCACTTCGTAGGTGAGGGTGCCGCTGCGAGAGATAAGGCCAATTTGCCCTTTTTTGAAAATATTACCCGGCATGATCCCTAATTTTGCCTCATCAACCGAGGTGATCCCGGGACAATTTGGTCCGATCATTGTTGCGCCCGTCTCTTTTAGCTTTTGACAGACGGCAATCATGTCCTGGGTCGGAATACCTTCGGTAATGGTCACGATAGTTTTAATCCCGGCTTCAATAGCTTCAAAAATAGCCGCTTTACAAAATCTGGCCGGGACAAAGATAGTGGAAGCGTTAGCTTTGGTCTCTTTAACCGCTTCAGCCACGTTATTAAACACTTTAACTCCCAGATGTTCTTGACCACCCTTACCCGGGGTAACACCGCCGACAACCTTGGTGCCGTATTCAATCATTTGTTCGGTGTGAAAACTTCCTTCGCGACCAGTGATTCCCTGAACAATGACTTTAGAATTTTTATTTACTAATATACTCAACGATCTTCTCTGCTCCTTCTTGCATAGTGGCGGCGGTAACCAGATTTGTTTGGGCTAATATTTTTTGCCCTTCTTCTTCTCTCGTGCCGGTTAATCTTATGACCAGAGGAATTTTAAGGTTTAAGTCCTGAGTGGCCCGAATGATTCCCTGAGCGACTTCATCGCAGCGGGTAATGCCGCCAAAAACATTAAAAAATATACCTTTAATATTCTTATCCATAGTTAAAATTTCGAGACATGATTTTACCAGCTCCGCTTTGGCGCCGCCGCCAATATCCAAAAAACTGGCAGGTTGGCCGCCCGCTCTTTTTACTTCGTCCATAGTGGTCATAACCAAACCGGCGCCATTACCGATAATCCCGATATTGCCAGGCAGGCGAACGTAGGCGATCCTGCGGCGATGGGCTTCGGCTTCGATCTCATCCTCTTCAGCTGCTTCTGCTAGCAAAGCCAGGTCCGGATGTCTGAAGAGGGCGCTATCATCAATTATTATCTTAGCATCCGCGGCGATGAACTGCCGGTCTTTGGTTTTAACCAACGGATTAATCTCGACCAGAGTGGCATCGGTTTTTAAATAGAGGTCGTAGAGTTTTTCGATTATGGCGGAAACCTGCGAATGAACTTCGCGGTTTCCGACCGGGATTTGGAAATTATGATTTTGAATTTGTTTAGGATTTAGTATTTCGAATTTAAATATTTTATCTGGCCGTGTCCTTGCCACTTCTTCAATATCAACTCCGCCGACTGTTGAGAACATCAGAGTATTCCCTCTATTGGCTCGATCAACCACGATGCCCAAATAATATTCTTTTTCAATCTCCAAAGCTTTTTCGATCAGCACCTTTTTTACCGACAGCCCTTTGATTTTCATCGCCAAGATCTGAGCGGCTAATATTTTTACTTCAGCTTCTGTTTTCGCTATTTTTATGCCGCCCGCTTTGCCGCGGCCGCCGACATGAACCTGAGCTTTGATGGCTACCGGCAACCCCGTTGTGGCGGCAATCTCAGCGGCTTGATCCGCGCTTTCAGCCACTCCGCCTGGCGGGGTAGATATATTATTTTTAACTAAAAGTTCTTTGGCTTGATATTCGTATAGCTTCATTTTATCGCCGTCTGTCCGGTTCTATAGCCGAGCTCTAAGGCTTTTTGATTATCCTCTTTGGTCTTTTCTGGGACATGCTTTAAGACTGTCCTGGTTAGCTCTTCCTGGTTGACGATGCCAGAGATGGCGGCAATCGCTCCCAGGGCAATGATGTTGGCAAAGAGTGTTTTGCCCAATTCATTTTTAGCTAATTGAATGATCGGGATGGAGTAAACTTTAAAATTACCTTTTGGTGTTGATTTTACCTCCAGGGGGTCGATAATAAGTATTCCGTCGGATTCCAGGTTAACCGAGTATTTATCGCAAGATTCCTGACTGAGCGCTAACAGAAGATTTAGTTGGGTAACCTTGGGGTAATCTATCTCTTCATCACTGACAACAATTTCTGAACGGCTGGCTCCGCCGCGCGCTTCCGGGCCATAAGATTGCGTTTGCACAACATGTTTGTCTTGATAAAGAGCGATGGCTTCGGCCAGTATTTTCCCCCCGAGGACCATGCCCTGTCCTCCGTGGCCGCTCAAACAGATCTCAAATCGCATCTATTCCTCCCGTGATTTTGTTTCTCTTTCTTCGCTTTTAGGCGAGGGTTGTCTCTTTTCAATATGTCGCTCAATCAAAGACTGATAACTTTCAGTGTATTCCGGCCGCGGTTGATTATGTAATTCTCCGATAACAAATTTGCCCTGCTTTTCTTCGTCGCTTAAAATACTCCATTGTTTAATATTACGGGCATTGTCCCGTTGCTCTTTGAGCATGTCAACCGCATCTTTTATTTTGTTCATCCGGCCGTAGTAAACGGGGCATTGGGTGATAATGTCCAGA
This sequence comes from candidate division WOR-1 bacterium RIFCSPLOWO2_02_FULL_46_20, assembly GCA_001771365.1. Lineage (GTDB taxonomy): Bacteria > Margulisbacteria > WOR-1 > O2-12-FULL-45-9 > O2-12-FULL-45-9 > O2-12-FULL-45-9-A. The sequence goes on from METP01000021.1 coordinate 11,621, forward strand.
AAAGAAAATCCCTTATTTTGGATCGCTTTGATTACAAAATTAGAGATTTGGGTCGCGTGATACGTGGTACTCCTGGCAATATAGGTTGCCCCGGCCGCTTTGGTTAATTCACAGAGATCAAAAGGTGGATCCAGATTGCCAAATGGAGCGGTGGCTGCGATGTCATTAAGTGGCGTGGTGGGGGAGAATTGCCCGCCGGTCATGCCATAAATACTATTATTAAAAACTACTACGTTAAGATCGATATTGCGCCGCGCTGCGTGGATAAGGTGGTTGCCGCCAATGGCGGAGCAATCGCCGTCGCCAGTCAGGACGATTACAGTTAATTCTGGTTTGGCCATTTTGATCCCGGTAGCAAAAGTTAAAGCCCGGCCGTGGGTCGTGTGCAGGGTGTTAAAGTCAAGATACCCGGCGGCGCGCGATGAACAACCGATCCCCGAAATAACCGCGACCTTGTTTTGATCAAGTCCAAGTTTGTCTATCCCGCGCAAGACCGATTGCATAACAATTCCATTGCCGCAACCAGGACACCAGATGTGAGGAAATTTGTCTAAACGCAGATATTTGCTAATGTCTCTAAGCGCCATGGCTTTTTATCTCCTCAAAAATAGCTCGAGGCTTCATCAGTTGCCCATTGACGGAATTGATGCCTATAACTTTGGCCAACCCGCCGGCTACTCGTTCGACTTCCAGGCGCAATTGTCCCAGATTCATCTCGGCCACAAAAATTATATCTACTTTACGGGCCAGCTCGCGGATCTCTTGTTCGGGAAAAGGCCAGATGGTGGTCAGTTTAACATAGCCGATGTTGGCGTCGAGAGCTGCCCGCTTAGCGGTTCTAAAGGTTGAGCCATAGGAAAGTATAACGGCACGGCAATTTTGGGGCAGAGTAATCTCGCTGCCGCGGATATCTTTGTAGGCGGCTTCGATTTTTTTGTGTAAACGGTAAATTAACTTTTCGGTAATTTCGGGCGATGAGCTGGGGAAGCCTGTTTCATCGTGGATTAAACCGGTGACATTGAAGCGAAAGCCCTCGCCATAATTAGCCATAGTTGGCGGTTCGTTATCTTTGGCCGCGTACGGCTTATAATTTTTCTTATTAACAAAAAATCCTGGTTTCTTGCGATCAATAATCTTGAGAGCGGAGGTTGGCGGCAACTCGATTTTTTCTCTCATATGAGCGATAACTTCGTCAGAGAGTAAGATTACAGGAGTGCGTAACTTTT
>METP01000022.1 GCA_001771365.1 candidate division WOR-1 bacterium RIFCSPLOWO2_02_FULL_46_20
ATCTTCAGGAAAGTAATAACTCGTATCGGCAATCAGAAAATTGCCGATTGGTGTTTGAATCTCAGGCAGCAGCTTGCTAAAATTTTTTTCAGGAATGGGCTGGGCATACTTATTTCTAAATACCCTGGCAGAAATAACCTTAAGCCCCGGATTGATTATCCGAAGACCAGCCAGGCATTCATCCAAAATCTCCTGGTCGGACTTGGCGTAAAGCGGATCGGCAGAAGAAACATATTGGGGAATATAGAGGATACTTTTACCTTTCAGATAATCCGAGTCGTTCAAATTTGTGTATTCAATAACACCAACCAGTTTGATACGTGAATCATTGATATTTAACCAATAATTATTGGTTAACGGCTGCTGCAGTTCAATCAACGCACAAACTACGCCGATGTTCTTAACCCGTTCCAGCTTTTGCCTGAACTCATGGGGCAAATTCATATCAATATTCTTAAGTTCTGGCAACGGAATTGTAGAAATAAGCGCCTCAACTTGAAACTCCTGCCTATCAGCAATAACCGCTTCTACCCTGCCCTTGTCTATTTTTATCGCGGAAACGGGAGAAGACAGTCTAATTTCCCCGTCTTTTTCTCGAATCCTGGCAGATAACTTATTAATAACAGTCTCTGTCCCGCCTTCGACATACCCATAATACTCTTGGACCAAGTTTTTTCTGGAAGCAGCTACCCTCCTAATGCGCGACCACAGCCAGGCAGCAGAAACTTCATCAGTATAGTGCCAAAATTTTAGTTCCAATAAAACTTTCCAGAAAATATCATAAGAATGCTTACCCAGCCAACCTTGCAGCCACTCTACGGCTGAAATATGCTCAATTTTCTGCCAGTTGCTCATCAATTTGCAATATATTACGTTTAAGCCATAGCGAATTTTCTCCAACGGACTCAAATGAGGAAAGGTTAATAACGAGACCGGGTCGCCCCATTGGAACATCTCACCATTGTAGAAATATGACATCCTGGTTGGTCGCCAGTGCAATTTTGACTCGAGTCCCAACTCTTTTAATAAATTGATATAGGTTTTGTCCGGGAGACAGACAAAATGATAATATTTTTCGATTCTAACTCCGGCAAAATCAATCGAGACAGCCAACCCGCCCAGAACAGCTTCTTTCTCAAAGAGAATAACTGAATGACCGGCTTTGGCCAGCTCGTAAGCCGCGCTTAACCCCATTAACCCGCCACCAACAACACCAACTTTCATCGGACATCCCTCCATTGCTTGCCATAAAACGGGTGTTTCAATATTTCATCCCGATATTTTTTCCCTACTCCAAAGTAGTACCAGAAGAAGTACCAAACCAGCGCCCCCCAACAACATATTTTTAAAATAAAAGTATGAAAAACAATTTTTCTCAGAAAGCTACTGCGTCTTAAGAACAATTCAACCACAGAAACCGTGTTATTTTTGGCTGGAACAAATGAATCTCGCACATCACTAATTCTTTCGCCAACAACAGTTATCTTGTCCGGCCGATAAACACCCAAACCAGCCCGGCTGCAATTGGCCAGATGTTCTATCTTTAAAGGGTCAAAGCCCATGACCTGGGCCTGCACCGAATCCAGAGCCACAGCGTCACCTGAAGCTAATACTAGGTCCATTATCTTAGGCCGGCCAGATTTTGGCCCGTCCCCTTCTAAACAAACTGTCGCATCCATCACCGCGAACTTAGGTTTTGCGATTGAATTAATATCCACCAATACCTCATTAACAACTAAATGGTAATTGTGGCGAAACTCCGGCAAGCAACCCCACTGGTTTTTTACCGCCCCGGTAATGGTTGTTTTACCATGAGTTTTCATTACAGGAATGGTAATCAAGGTTGTGTGTAAAAGAATCTCCGGAACCTGAGCCTCTTTTAAAATCAAACCCCGTGGTAAGTTTACCCGTTCAAACCCGCCTTTTGACATATTGACCCATTTGAGTTGATATTTCTCAACCAAAGCGGCCAGCCCTGTTTGTTTCAGGGCTTTTTCCACATCAACCAATATCTGCCCCGCTTCAACGATATAGATTTGACCAACATGTTCTCGAATGGTTTGAATAACCCCTTCGACTACCCAGGAGCTAGTTACAGCTCCAGGCAAGAAGAGATCCCAACCAAGATTAGGTTTTAAAGAAACATCAGCTTTGTGAGGAATGTAATCCCGCCACTTGGCCAGTTCCATGGCTTCTCGGACCGCCTGGATTACATCACCTTTGACTTTAACGAGGCTAACGCTGGTACCATTCATTATAAAACTTCTGGAACTCTTTTTGCTTTTCCTTAATCTTTTTCCACCATTCCTGATTACTCTCAAACCAACGAACCGTCTTTTTTAACCCATCTTCAAACTTCGTTTCCGGCTGCCAACCCAGCTTTTTGATCTTTGAACAATCTATAGAATAACGGCGGTCATGACCCGGACGATCTTTGACAAACTCTATTAAATCGCTTGATTGGCCCAATTCTTCTAAAATAATTCTGGTGATTTCAATATTTTGCCGTTCACTCTCTCCGCCAATATTGTAAATCTCCCCCTCTTTGCCCCTTCTTAAAACCGCGTCGATCCCTTGACAATTGTCTTTGACATAAAGCCAGTCACGCACATTTTTTCCATCGCCATAAAGCGGAAGTTTCTTCCCCTGTATGGCATTGGTAATAAACAAAGGGATAATCTTTTCCGGATAGTGATACGGACCATAATTGTTCGACGAACGGGTGATAATTACCGGTAGGCCATAAGTTTTAAAATAAGAGCGCACCAGCAAATCGCCGCCGGCTTTGGAAGCGGAATACGGCGAATTGGGTTTGAGTGGCGACTCTTCCGTAAATGACCCTTGTTCTATACTGCCGTAAATTTCGTCCGTGGAGATCTGCACGTAGCGTTTAATTTTAAATTTTTTTACAGCTTCCAATAAAGTATAGGTCCCCAAAACATCAGTCTGAACAAAGCCCCCGGCCGATAAAATTGAGCGGTCAACATGGGTCTCCGCGGCAAAATTTACTATAGCCTCTACCTGATCGGCTAAGCCAAGTGCCTTTTCAACAGCCACAGCATCACAAATATCGCCTTTATAAAATTTATAACGTAGATTGCCTTCAAGATCAGCTAAATTATCAAGATTACCGGCATAAGTAAGCTTATCAAAGTTTATGATCTCATCGTCCGGGTACTTGGCCAGGAGATAGTGAATAAAATTGCTGCCAATAAATCCGGCACCGCCCGTAACCAACAATTTCATAGCTTAACCTTCCCTTCTGAAAGAAGGGTGGCCCGTTCCAGCGATTCAAAAGTGCCGGCATCTGTCCACCAGCCGCTTAAAATATCGTAAGCCAACCTACCCTTATTTAAATAAACCTTATTAATATCAGAAACCTCAAGTTCCCCTCTTTTTGAGGGCTTCAGCGTTCTAATGATGGCAAAGACTTCCGGATCATAAAAATAGATACCGGATATAACAAACTTGCTTTTTGGTTTTCTGGGTTTCTCTTCAATTGAAAGAACCCTGCCGGCCTTTAATTCAACCACGCCAAATCGCTCGGGATCCGAGACCTCTTTAACCAAAACCCTGGCACCTATTTTCTGTTTTTTAAAAGCCACAGCAAATGGTTTGAGATCATCTTCAAAAATATTATCGCCTAAAATAACGACCATTTGATCCTGGCCGACAAAACTTTCCGCCAAACCCAAGGCCTGGGCAATCCCACCGGCCTCGTCTTGCACCTTATAAGTAAAGCGGCAGCCAAAATCCTTACCACTGCCAAGCAGCCCTACAATATCTCCCATGTGCTCGACCCCGGTCACAATCAAGATATCTGCAATTCCGATTTGAGTTATTTTTTCGATAGAATGAAATATCATCGGTTTACGGCCAACCGGTAAAAGGTGCTTATTGGTAACCTTGGTTAAAGGCAATAAGCGCGACCCGGTTCCGCCCGCTAAGATAATCCCTTTCATTTAGACAACACCTCTTTTTGTTTTTTAATCAGCTCCTTAATTCCCTTCCCAGCCAAATTAAGCAATTTATCCAAATCTTCCCTGGAAAATGGATCATGCTCGGCGGTGCCCTGAATCTCAATAAACTTACCAGATTCCGTCATAACCACATTCATATCAACCTCAGCCGCTACATCTTCGCTATAAGGCAAATCGACCATTGGCACACCGTTGACAATCCCAACACTTATGGCCGCCATATTTTCTTTAATAGGATCTTCAGTTATTACCCTGGCTTTGCGCAGATGCGCCACCGCATCCCGCAACGCGACAAAAGCTCCGGTAATAGAAGCGGTTCGTGTCCCGCCATCGGCCTGAATCACATCGGCATCGACATAGATACTGCGCTCCCCAAGCTTGTTGAGGTCAAAAACCGCGCGCAGAGAACGCCCGATTAATCTCTGGATTTCATGGGTTCTACCCTTTGATCTTTCTCTCCCTGAACGTTGCGTGGTCGCTCTGGGCAGCATGGCGTACTCGGCTGTGACCCAGCCCGAGCCAGAACCTTTCTTATGGCTGGGCACATTCTCGGCAATAGAAGCTGTGCAAATAACTTTGGTGTTTCCCATCTCAATTAAAACGGAACCTTCAGGATATTTAAGGTAATTACGAGTAATTTTTACCGGCCGGATTTGATTAACCGTTCGACCGTCTTCTCTCTTCACTGTTTCTCCCCAACCGCTACTGTTTTATTCAGCCTGTCCCGGCCAGCTTTCACTGTCCGCAGGATTCTCGTTGACGTTGCTTCCAAATTTGCCAGCACTTCATCCGCATATTTGTCTGCCCCATCCCTTATCTCTTTGGCCATTTGATAGGCCTGCTGGAGCACCTCCACCGACTTAGCCTCCTCCTGAGATCTGCCATCGACAGTCTCTTTTTCGGCCTGAGCTATCCCTTTTTTTATCTCCGCCTTCTCATTCAACCCATCCTGCCTGGAAACAATTGCTCCCTTCGCAAAACCACCGCCACCTTGCGCTACCAATCTCATCTTATCTATAATCGACAAAACCTTTTCTTCATTAATCAATATTTTCTTTGTCAGCGGTATCTTGCTTCCATCCAAAATCATCGATTCCAAAGTATCAAGTAAACCCAGTATTTCCATAATCAACGCCCCCTTTATTTCTTTAACTTATTGGCTACCGCTTTTGGCACAAGCTCGCTGATATCCCCACCCAATTTGGCAATTTGTTTGACAAAACTGGATGAGAGATAAGAATACTTATAGTCTGTCATAAAAAATAATGTCTCAATTTTGGGAGCCATTTTTCTATTGGTCAGAGCCATTTGAAATTCATAGTCAAAATCAGAAACCGCACGTAAACCACGCACAATAATATCAGCCTTATTCTTGCGCGCATAGTCTACCAGCAGGCCGGCAAAACTCTCTACTACAACATTATTACCCCTGGCTAAGGCGGCTTTGAGCATAGCGACACGCTGGGATAAAGAAAAATGAGGTTTTTTGCCTGGATTGCGGATTACAGCCACAATCACTTTATCAAAAAGATTGGAGGCCCGTTCAATTACATCAACATGACCGTTGGTAACAGGATCAAAACTACCCGGATAAATTGCTACTTTCATAAAATGTTAAAACCGTCTCCCCGTATTTTGTTTCGCGCACAGCTTTCAAACTTCCGTAAACTTCTTGTAATTTATGCTGTTTCCTGTGCTCGGCAATAATAAAACCAGATTCTCTCAGCAACGATGCTTCGCCGAGCTTAGCTAAAACATCTTCCAGTTTAGGGCTATCATACGGCGCCCCAATATAAACGATGTCAAATTTCGCCGCTTTTTTATCCAGCGAACCCAGCGCACGAAAAGCATCAACCATATAGACCTCGGCTCGATCTGCCAACTTTGTATTAGACAGATTTTCTCTTATGATCCTAACCGCGGTGCGATTGAGCTCAACAAAAAAAGCAATTTCTGCCCCGCGGGATAGCGCTTCTATCCCAACTGCACCTGAGCCGGCAAAAAGATCCAGAAAATAACAACCCGCGACATTTTGCCTGATAATATTAAAAAGCGCTTCTTTGGCTCGATCAGTTAAGGGACGCGCCTGAGGGGGCGTCTTTAGTCGCTTGCCTTTGGCTATGCCAGAGATTACGCGCACGATTTACATCTTTTGCCACTAATTCGAATGCCTCTACCCTCGCCTGACACAGTATTTTTTCGTCTTTAATTATATCAGCAACCCGAAAGATTGGCAAACCGCTTTGCCTGGTTCCAAAAAAGTCTCCCGGCCCGCGTAAACGCAAATCAACCTCAGCGATATGGAAACCGTCACTAGATTCCAACATTGCCTTGATCCGCGCCCTGGCCGGCGAAGACTTTGTCTCTGCGATCAAAAAACAGTAAGATTGTTCTGAGCCACGTCCTATCCTGCCGCGCAACTGATGCAGCTGGGCCAAGCCAAAACGTTCGGCATGCTCAACAACCATGATTGTGGCATTGGGAATATCGATACCAACTTCAATCACCGTAGTTGAAACCAAAATCTGAATTTTTCCGGCCCTGAACTGTTTCATGATATTGTCTTTTTGGTCACTTTTTAACTTACCATGCATTAGCCCAACCTTGAACTCCGGAAAGATCTCTCTTTGCAGCCGGTCAGCTTCGTCCATAGCCGCTTTAAGGTCGATTTTTTCGGATTCTTCAACCAAAGGACAAACCAAAAAAACTTGCCGGCCTTCATTTATCTTTTGTCGCATAAATTCATAGGAACTTTGCCTCTTATTTTCCGGAACATAGTGGGTTTTAATCGGCGTCCTCCCGGGCGGCAGCTCGTCAAGGACCGAGCGGTCAAGCTCACCATACAAAGTTAACCCCAAAGACCTGGGGATTGGAGTTGCCGTCATGACTAAATTATCGGGAGTGAGCCCTTTTTCAGCCAGAACAGCCCGCTCTTTAACTCCAAAACGATGTTGTTCGTCCACAATAACCAAGCCTAATTTTTTGAATTCTATCTTCCTCTGGATTAAAGCCTGCGTACCGATGACCAAATCATATTTATCCAGGACCCTAACCTCTTTTATCTTTTGTGTTGATCCGGTTAATAGTTTCACCCGGATATCCCTATAACCGGATAGCTGGATAACCTTGTCAAAATGCTGCTTTGCCAATATCTCTGTCGGTGCCATAAGCGCTACTTGGTAACCGTTACGGATAGCCAGAAAAGCGGCCAGAGCGGCGATTATTGTCTTGCCGGATCCGACATCTCCCTGCAGCAGACGATTCATAGGCCGTGCCGCCCGCATATCAGAGACAATCTCCGTCATAACACGATTTTGGGCTGAGGTAAGCTTAAATGGCAAAGAACCGATAAAACCATCTAAGATCTTTTGCTCAACATTAAAGGCAATTCCAGCTTTCGCCTTAACCGCGCTTTGTCGTAAAGCTAAATTTAGTTGAAAGAAAAAAAACTCCTCAAAAGCTAATCTGTGGCGGGCCGGCTCAACCTTGGACAGATCGGCCGGAAAGTGTAAAGCCTGGATTGCTTCTTGCACGCCGCATAATTTATATTTTTTGCGCAGATCGTCGGGCAAAGCATCTTTAATAACAGGCAAATAATTGTCTAAAGCCGATTTAATAATGCTCTTTAGCTTTTTTGGATAGAGTCCCTCGGTTAATGGATAAAGCGGGGCTATCCGCACATTTTCTCCGGTGTCTACTTCAAAATCCCGCACTGAGACCTGCAGTATTTTGTCAAAACTCGAATATTCTACTTTTCCGAAAATAATTAACTTCATTCCCCGTCGAAAGAGTTTGGTCAAATACGGCTGATTAAACCAGACAGCCTGGATCGTCCCCGTCAGATCAGAAAGCTCCAGCTTTAAAACCGAAAAACGGTTGCGGGTGATCTGGTGACTGATACTGGCAATCCGACCTTTGACGATCTCAGAGTTAGAAGCCGACAATTGGGCAATAGGTTTGACATTGGTGCGATCCTGATACTCGCGGGGGAAAAAATAAACGAGATCCTCGACCGTCTCCACCGCAAGCGTACCAAGTAGTTTGGCTACTTTAGGCCCCACACCTTTTAGATACTGAGCCGGGGTGTCTAATTTCACAATTGTCATTTTAGCATAATTTTGCTATACTATTAAGATCATCCCGCTTTAGCGGGATCCCGAAACACGTCAGAATACAGTAATAAGGAGATCGGGATGAGTAGAAGATGTGTAGTCTGCGATAAAAAGTCCAGAGCCGGCAACAACGTGTCGCACAGCAAGCGCCGCACCAAGCGCCTGTGGCATCCAAATTTACAAAAGATAAATATCATCGTGGCAGGAAAAAAGAAAAAAGAATACGTCTGCACCAGATGCTTAAAAGCCGGCAAAGTAAAGAAAGCCCTTTAGTCTCTGTCTTCGTGCTTAAATCTCTCGGTGGCGATCTCATCCATAAATTTAAGTTCTAGGTCCTGCATGATTTTATTGTATTCGTCAAATTTCTTTTCCTTGTGTTTTTCCATGATCTTTTTATCTTTCATGGAAATAATCAACTTGGCGCGCTGCTCTTCCAGTAGCTTACTGGCTTCGATCACTTTCTCAACCTGCTTATCCAAATCATCTTTTAAGACATCGAGATGGGATTTCCGTCTTAAAACTTTGGCAAAATCGGAGATCGTCCCATTACGAAAAACCCCCCGCAGCTCCTCTTCTTTACCTTTTTTTTCTTGTTCGATTTCCTCTTCCTTTTCTTTTTCTTTGAGATACTCCCTATTCTTCTCGGCAAACTTTTCCTGTTCTTTTATTTCTCTTATCTCCCGCACCTTAAGCACAGTTCCAAGCCCATATTTAAATTTTTTCCCTGGTTGCGGCTTAGCCATTAGTTAGCCTACCTTGCTATGAAAAAATACCAATTAATTGATTTACCGTGTCTTGAAAAGCTACCTTTTCGAAAGTCCCTTGCTTTAATAAATTATTAACCTGATCGATTTTGGAAAGCGCGAAATCAATCTTGGGGTTACTCCCCTTAACATAAGCGCCAATGTTGATCAGGTCTTCAGCTTCGGCATAGCGTGCCAGGACTTCCCGCAGTTTGCCGGCTGCCGCTTTTTGCTCATCTGAAACAAGGTTGACCATAAGTCGTGAAACACTATGCGGCACATCAATAGCCGGATAGTGGTTACGGGCAGCGATGGCTCTCGACAAAACAATGTGCCCGTCTAAAATCGAACGCGCGTGATCGGCGATCGGTTCATTAAAGTCATCACCTTCAACCAGGATAGTATAAAAAGCTGTAATCGTCCCGACCACTGAAGTTCCGGACCTTTCCATCAATCTGGGCATCAACGCAAAGACTGACGGAGTGTACCCTTTGGTTGTCGGAGGTTCCCCGGCCGCCAGGCCGATTTCCCGCTGAGCCATGGCAAAACGGGTTACCGAGTCCATCATTAATATAATTGTCTTGCCTTGATTTCTAAAATACTCGGCAATGGCGGTAGCGACAAAAGCGGCTTTGAGGCGGATTAAAGGCGGCTGGTCAGAGGTAGCCACGACAACTACTGATTTTTTTAAGCCCTCCTCGCCTAACGATTCTTCAATAAAATCACGAACCTCACGGCCACGTTCTCCAACCAAGGCAATTACGTTAATCTCGGCATCCGCATTTCTCGCGATCATCCCCATGAGGGTCGATTTGCCAACGCCGGAACCGGAGAATATCCCAATGCGCTGGCCACGTCCAATCGTTAACATGCCGTCAATAGCGCGCACACCTACTTTGAGCACGTCAACCACGCGAGGGCGCTTAACCGGATCAGGAGGATCGGCATCAAGAGGATAACCTCGCTCCCCGGAGAGCGGCCCCTTACCATCAATTGGTTCACCCAAACCATTTAAAACACGGCCTAAGACATCTTGACCAACGCTTACCATTAGCGGCTTGCCGGCTGCCACCACCTGAGCTCCCGGCGCAATCCCTGCTGTTGAACCCAAAGGCATAAGCAAAACCCTTTTTTCGCGAAAGCCAACCACCTCGGCAAAAGCCTCGCTATTATCTTTTTCAATATGGATGCCGCAGAGATCACCAACGGACACCCCACCCACCTGGGCCTCAATAATCAAGCCCACTACTTGAACCACCTTGCCAATTACTTTAACAAGGTCGGCCCGGCCAACAGCCTTATGGTATTTATCAAAATCAATCTGCATGGAGAAATTCACTCTTCTTCTTCGGAAGAAACTTTTCTGAGGGCTTCCTCAATAGACTTTAATTTGGTAGAGATTTTGGCATCGATAAAACCCAGGTTGGTTTCAATAATACAGCCGCCGGGCTCAATATTGGCATCCTCTAGAATAGAAAAACTTTTCACCCCGTCAAGCATGCCGGCCAAGCGCTCCTTATACCGCTTTAAATACTCCGCGTCTTCACGACTGGCTTTGACAATAATCTGTTCCCTGTCAGAAACCCGGGCAATCGCCTCGGCCACAATATTTAAACAGACGTCGCGGTGCAGCGAAACCTCTGACCTGATTATCTGCTCGGCAATCTTAATCGACAAAGTCAATATTTCCTGTTCCGCATCTTTAATGATGGTTTTCCGTTCTTTAATCGCCTGATTTAGGGTTTCTAGCGCTTCGGAGACGTTGGCGGCTGTCTCCGCCCGCCCGGCTTCATTCCCCGCTTTCCGGGCTTCTCGACGTATAGCCTCGGCCTGCCTCATTGCCTCATCAATAATTTTTTGGGCTTCCGATTTTGCTTTGGGAACTTCTTGAGGAGCCACCACCGTTGGCTGAGAAGGACGTTTAAATAAAACGCTCTTTTTTTTCTCAACAAAGAATGTTCCCTTATCTTCCAATAAACTTCTCTTAAATAAGCCCATGATTATTCCGTAAACAACCTTTCTTTAAACTGTTCTTTAAGCTTCGACTCAAGCTTGGCTGACAAAGGATTGCCTTTTAAACTTGACAGCAGCTCCTGAACAATGGTCTTTTCGCGCGGCAAACTGATCAACACATCGTCTCTTTGCGCGTCAGGCATCTTAGATAAAAGAAAAGCCACCATTTGTGGCCGCTCATACATAAGGGCACCGTAAGATTTTCTTGGCATAGCCGGTTTGGCTTTTTGCTCAAGTCTTTTGCGCGGAGCAGAGGCTTCCGGCAAAGCCAGATAAGAGTTAAATTCACCCAACACCTCTTCCAGGGCATCCGTAGATGGTGATGGCAGGTGATTGATTCCCGAAGCGATCAAATCCGCCAACTCATCTGGTAGATAGCGTAAGACCCTAGACGAAGCCTCAGCGCCTAATATGGACAAAAATATCGTTGCTTTTTCCCTGCCGCTCAATGTCATTTTATTCTGACAACCATTTTTTTAGCATTTCGGCCACAAGTTCAGGATTACCATTCGCCATGGATTTTACTCTGTCCAAAGTTGAAGCCTTAGCTTGATCAACCGGTTTTCTGACCTCAGACACCTGCTGCCTTGGCACAACCTTAACAGGCGCCGGCTTTGGCTTGACCAGCCTGAATATATACATGATCAGAAGAATTGTTGTTCCAACCCCGATTAGCCAAACTAAATAGCGCCACCAAAATAGTATGGGCAAAGACGTTGTTTCTTCTTTAACTATTGGAGGCAGAACTTTGGCCACCTCGCTGCGAATGACTTCGGGCGGTGGAGTCGCCAGGTGAAAAGGTACTTTCTGCAAGAGAATCCGATCCCCCCGCTTACTATTGTAACCAATGGCTGCCGCAACGGATTTATAAGTGGCCTCTTTTAGTTCTTGCGAAACCTCAACCCTGTTGTCTATTAATATTACGGCCGATAATTTGCTAAATTTGAGTTCCGCCTCTTCTGCCATTGCATCTTTTTGAGAACTATTAAAATCGACATTAACCTTAACAATGACACTATTAGGCGGGTAAAAACGATTCAAAATCTCCTGGGCTTTACCACCCAAATCCTCCTCTAATTCATTTTTCGCTTGAACCTTCAACAAAATTTTCTCTTCCGGGGATGGCGGCCTCCCGGTCAGAGCCACCGCCTCTTCCGAAACAATCTCCGCTCGAGCCTCTGCTTCAACTGTAAGCTTAACTGCCTCCGGAGTAGCCGCTGTTTCCGCGACAACTTCTTCCGAGGCAGTAACGACTTCCTGCAGTGGAACAGCCAGGGCTTCTTCTTTGATAGGCAGATTAATAACTCCGGAAGTGAGACCAACTGTTTTAGCGGTTAAAATCCTCCCTGTATTATCAATAACGGTCACATTTTCAGGCAAAAGATTCTCTACGCTACTGGCAACCAGATGAACAATACCATTAATTTTTCCGGCGCTTAACTCGGCTCCGGGCCTTAAGCGCAGCATAACCGAAGCTGTTACCGGCGCAACATTTTCGGCAAAGAGCCTGGTCTCAGGCATCACTATTTGTACTCGCACATCCTCAATCGCTTCGATACGGCGAATGGTGCGGGAAAGCTCTCCGGAAATGGCCCGGATCAATTGAATACGCCTATCAAAATCAGTAGCCCCTAATTTTGATTCATCAAAAATCTCCCAACCCACTACACCGCCCGCAGGGAGATTTTTTTCTGCCAGGCCTAAGCGAGCCTCGTCCGCCCTCAGCTTTGGAATAGCAATAGCCCGGCCATTTTCTCTGATCTCATAGGGAATAGTCAGTTCTTTTAGGCGGGCAATTACATTAGCCGCGTCTCTTAGTTCTAAATTTGAATAAATAACAGTAAAACCGCCCGTACCACGAATAGCCGGAGAACAACTGCGGAATACAAAGAACAAGGCCGCAAAAAGAAGAACAAAAACAACTCCTCCCAATAGGAGAATCCGTCTTACGTCAAAGCCAGCCGGGACTGCTGGTTCAGCCATTTTTTCCTCCCCTAATTAAACCTGCATTTGCGTTAATTCTTTAAAAGACGCAACCGCCGAGTTAATGGTTGTAACCGCCAATTGGACAATAATACTCATTTTAGACTGGGCCAACATAACCTCAGGCAATTCCACTTCACCTTTTAAATATTTATCAATAAGCTGATTGGCAGATATTTCAGAACGGCTAATACCCTCCAAAGAGTCAATGGCCCTGGCCAGGACATCTTCAAACGGATTGCCGGTAAATTCAACAGATTTATTGGGCTCGGCCATCCCCATAACCGCTTGCGGGGCTTCGCTCAAATAATCATTTCCCAGAATCTGGGCCAGTTTTATCTCCGCACTTATAGGATTTATTGCTTCCGCCATTTAATCTTCACCCTTTATTGTAATTGCAAGGTGTCTTGCATCATTTTCATGGTCGCTTTGTAAGCGGTAATATTTGCCTCATAAAGTTTTGAGACATACACCATATCAGCCATTTCTTTGGACAAACTGATATTGGGCATCGAAACAAAACCCTGAGCGTCAGCATCCGGATGTCCAGGATTATACACTTTCTGGAAAGGAGATGTATCCTCAATCACATCAACCACCTCAACCCCACCCTCACCCTCGAACAATTTGTGTTCCGCTCTGGCCAACTCATCAGCAAAGGAGAGCGGCTTGTCAGATAAAATAGCCAACCGCCGACGATAGGGTCCCCCATTAATCGTATTGGTAGTCCCGATATTAGCTAAGTTGGAAGCGATTAATTCCATGGCAATATTTTCAGCCTTGATCCCTGAAACAGAAATAGCCATAGCTTGATGCAGTCCCATTTCTTAATTACCTCCGGCCTTGTGTCGCGATCGTACGCAACACATTAAGTTTTGAAGACAAAAGCTTAACATAGGCCGAATATTTAAGAGAGTTGTCCGAGAGCGCGGCCAATTCTTCCTCAAGCACAACTTCTCTTTGATCTGTTTTCTTTATCGCCTGCATTAATTCCTCGTCGAAGGTAAGTGGCTCAAAACCAGGGGTTTTCGCGTTAGCAATATTATGAGTGATAATCTCCTGCCTGCGGGTGGCAATTTCCATCGCTTTTTCCAGCCGGTCAAAGTGGGAATCAAATATTGGTTCAATCATGCTTAAGTTTCCCCTTAATTGTTTTTATCGCTTTTGCCAATAGACGGCAAACCTTGGGACGGGACAATTTTAGTTTTACGGCAATTGCCCGCTGATTTATTCCGTCCTGATAAAAGAGCTGTGTCACCCTCCGCTGCAAGGGAGACAGCTCCTGCACGACCGATCTAATTCTCAACTTGAGCTCCGCGAACTCCAGCTCTGAAGCCGGAGTTGACTCCCCTGGCACCGGGGCCTCAATCCCCATTCCGGCCATTTCTTCAATCGATAAAAGATACATCAGGGCCGAGGCAGAAACAATTTTCTTAATTCGCTTAATTGCTTGTTTAAATTCAGCTTCAGACAATTCCTTTTTATCTAATAGCTCGTCTTCTTTTCTTTCTTTGCTGCTAACAACCGACTTAACACCCTTTTTAGCCAGGTCACGCACCATCACCTGGACCCTGTAAGGTACCGGGTTATAATTTCTTAAGCCATCCAGGATCTCACCCCGTATCCTATATGAAGAGTAGGTCTCAAATTTTACTCCGCGATTCGGGTCAAAATTATCCCAGGCTTTCATCAAGCCAACGGTGCCGTCTGAAACCAGATCGTCATATTGAATATTGGGCGGCAAACCCTTGCCCGAAACCATTGACGCGATCGAATGTACCAGCGGCAGATATTCCTCAATCGACTTTGGCAAGACAGTTCTTTGGGCGGAATGTTTTTTTCCCCTGGTCATCTAACTGTCATATTCCTTTCCACCAGAGCCGGTAAAACATTCTCCAGAGCAAAAGCCCGACTTTCTGCCAATTCCATGGCCAGCTTTTCTATCATCAAATCATTACCTACCAAAGAACCAAATGAATTTTTTTCTTCAGCCACGCCAAAAGTGGGCGGAGCAAAAGCTTGTTTAAGTAATTCTTTATAAAAAATAACCAGAAATTCGTCCTTAACCTGTTCTCTTTGTTGAAGAGTACTCGCTTGCCCGGCCTTCTGTAACGCCTGAGCCACCGGCACGCCTGATAAATTTGGAATCATCAAATCACCTCTAGCTCCGCTTTAATCGCGCCGGCCTTTTTCATCGCTTGTAAAATGGCAATCAAATCCTTGGGTGAGGCACCAATAGTATTAACCGCTTTCACCAGGCTCGAGAGCGTCGCCCCACCGGCCACCAACTTAAGATTCCCTTCTGTCTTTTTTAGACTGGCCCGTGAGCGCGCTCGATAACGAGACTCGTCTTGCGCTGAATCTGCCGAAGATCCTTCCGAAAAAATAGAAACATCACCGATAATAACATCTATTCCCGCGTAAGATACGGCAACCGGAGCAATCTTGACACTTTCACCAATAACGATAGTTCCGGTACGCTCGTTAACAATAATTTTGGCGACGACATCCGGCACAACGGTCAAATTTTCAACTTCCGCTACTAATTCTACTAAATTATCCTCAATGGAAACAGAAATTGCAATCGTCCCGGCATCTTTAGCTAAGGCATCAAGCCCTGCTCTGCGGATAGATGAGACAACCCTGGTCACCGTTGTAAAATCTGGATTATCCAGCACGATAGTTAAGACACCTTTGTTGGCAATGGAAACCGGCACCTCTTTTTCCACTAAAGCTCCACTGGGAATCCTGCCTACCGTAGTCTGACGCTGTTTGATATAAGGGACCGTTGGGGTGGCTGATTCAACACCCACCAACAGGCTGCCCTGGGCGACCGCATAAACTTGATCATCAACCCCGCGCAAAGGGGTAATCAATAATGTCCCACCCTGAAGAGAGTTCGCGTCTCCGACCGAAGAAACAGTTATATCTAATTTTTGACCTGGTTTAACAAAAGGAGGCAAGGTTGCGGTAACCATAACCGCCGCGGCGTTTCTGGACTTAAAATCGACCGCTTGAGGCACAACTCCCATGCGAGACAATAAATTAGTTAAGGCTTGTTGCGTAAAACCGGTCTGGCTCTTATCCCCGGAATTTTGCAAGCCGACAACCAGACCAAACCCCATCAACTGATTATCTCTGGCTTCTAAAACATGAGCAATATCTTTTATGCGGACAGCCGGCGATTCAGCACAAACAGAGGATGGCAGTAAGCCACAAACAGTTAACAGAATAATAAATATTCTTAACCACCACATTACATCCTCCTTAAAACAACCAATTTAATATCCGCGTAATCCAGCCGGGTGATTCGGTTTCGGCCACTACCCCCGTCCCCCTAACTGAAAGCTCGGCATTGGCTACCTGATAAGAATAAACGGTATTCGCCCCACTAATATCCTTGGGTCGGACTATCCCGGTAATTGTTATCTCCTGAACTTCATCATTTACCTCAACTTTGTGTTTGCCGGATATTGTCAGGTTACCGTTTGGCAAAACATCTGTTACCCAGGCAGCGATCCGGGCTTGAACATTGCTGGTGCGTGAAGTCCGACCTTCTCCTTGATACCTGTTATACGACTGTCCGGCCAGCTGATTGTTTGTACCAATTAATGGGGCTAAGCGGCCGAAGGTGTGCGAAAATTTGGAGCTCAGGTCGTCTTTGATGTCGGTTTTAGTCCCGGCTCGATTTTGGGCGGAGGTGCTTTCTAAAATAACAATATTGACTATATCGCCGATTTTATAGGCCTTTTCTGTACTATAGGGTGAGGCGCTCTCTTTGTCCCAGACAGAATCAGCCGCCACAGGCAAAGAAAAATTGACAATTAACAATAGCACTGGTAACAATTTACTCATTTTAATGTTACCTCCACCTCGTCTTTAGACACTAAAACCCCGTCTAAAGTATTCTTATTGACCTTTACCCTTAACTCTTTATTGATATAACCATCCATTAAGGCGACACCTTTACTTTTAACTAATAAATTTGGTCCGCTGACTACCACCGCAACCTCATCGCCTCGACGCACTACGGGGATTTGTTTGATCATCCACTCAAATATAGTGCTGTTTTGGGAAATGGTAGTTTTGGCCTCACTATTGGCAATCTGGTCTATCTGGGAATAATATTTTTGCGGCAACATGGCAACATCTCTTTCCGCCAAGGTCAAGTCTTTTGCCTCAATCCGGCTCGCTCGATCGATTTTATTTTTTACCACAACTATTTCTTTAAAAACTTCGACACTGGCGCGGACAAAGACTTTTCGGCTTTCGTCTCCGGCAGTTACCCTAATAGGAAAAATTACGTTACCGACCGGCTTAAAATCTTTATAAACCTCAACAACTTCAAGACCGACCTCTTCATTATACCCGCTCAACTGTTCAAACAACTTATCCGCGTATTTAAAAGTAACGCGAATATCCAAACCAGACCAAGCAGGATATTTGGCTGTAACATAGTTTTCAATAACCTGCGCTATTTTGCCCTCAGGATTATTTAAAGCGGAAACGGAAAATGACAAGATCACGACCAAAAAAGCGACTATAACATTTTTCATTATTGCTTCATTTTTTCTAGTGAAGTTAACATGCCTTCGTATGACTGTACGGCCTTAGTCACGGTATCGAAAACCCTCTGCACCATAACCATTTTCATCATTTCAGAGATTACATCGACATTGGATTGCTCAAGCGCGTACTGGTTAAGGCTGCCGTAGCCGTTCTCATTGGGAATCCCCATCATGGGCTCCCCGGAAGCCTCGCTGGCGGCGTAGAGATTTTGGCCAATGCTCTTTAAGCCTGCCGGATTGGTAAAGCGGGCTAAATTAAGCTGGCCAATCTCGGAATACTCCTTCTCGTTATTTACCGCCACAAGGATTGTGCCGTCCTGTTGAAAAACTACCGAAGTTGTTCCTTCGGGGATCACAACCTCCGGATCAAGCAGGCGGCCGTTCGGATCAACCAAATTACCTTCGTTATCTATGTGCAAATTACCAGCCCGGCCATAAGCCGCACTGCCATCCGGCATTTTAAATTGCAGAAAGCCTGTTCCCTGAATAGCAACGTCCAACGGATTGTTGGTTACATCCATGGCCCCCTGAGTAAAATCGCTTGGCGTAGCAGCCACCCGCACGCCAGTACCATATTCAACACCAATTGGATTTGTCTCATACCCGGACATGGCTTCATACAACGTATCCTGAAAACTTTTCTCCACATAAAAAAGACTTTCCATTTCAGCTCGGCCTTTTTTAAATCCGACGGTCTTGGCATTGGCCAAATTGTTGGTAATATTAAGAATCTCTTCTTCCATGGCCGAAAGCCCCGTAGCCGCCACATACAATGGTTGAAACATTTATTATACCTCCTATTGAGTTGGCCGGCCCAACTCCATGGCTCGAGTCAACATTTCTCCCCGCGTCTTAATAGTCTCCGCGTTTATTTTATAAGTTCGTTCCAGAGCGACCATCTCCACCATCTGTTCTATGATGTTAACATTAGAGGCCTCAACATAACCCTGAATAACGCGTGGAGACTCAATTTCCTGCATTACAGCAGCATCTTTTCTTTTAAAAATACTGCCATTAAGTGGGACTAATGAATCCTGCACCTCAGGATTAGCTACGCGAACGCGGTCTATAACCATACCGTCAACTTTTATCTCTCCTGTTTGGTTTACTTCAACCTCGGCACCCTGAGAAACGATGATCGGG
The DNA here is from genome assembly GCA_001771365.1 of candidate division WOR-1 bacterium RIFCSPLOWO2_02_FULL_46_20. Lineage (GTDB taxonomy): Bacteria > Margulisbacteria > WOR-1 > O2-12-FULL-45-9 > O2-12-FULL-45-9 > O2-12-FULL-45-9-A. The sequence continues at coordinate 18,543 of METP01000022.1, forward strand.
CCGTTTTCTCCCAACACGGGATAGTTTCCGGCTACCGTCAGCAAACGACCATCCTGATCCAAGCGGAACCTGCCATCTCGAGTATACCCTTCTCCCCAGGGCCCGGCCAGCACAAAATAACCGTCAGAGCCCAGAGCTAAGTCAAACTTATTATCAGTTTTAATCAAAGCACCATGTATATTGTTATAAAAGGTGCCGTCGGCTTGAGGCTTAACGGAAGAAATACGCTGAGTGGCTGCTTCAAGTTCTAAGGGGAATCCACGGATAATCGCTTCTGATTTTTTGTAACCGGGCACCTCGGAGTTGACCATGTTATCCATCAATTTCCGAACTCTCTGGTCTGAACTCTCCAGCCCGGCTTCACCGATCTCAAAAATTTTGTCGGTCATATTAGGTTAAATTATAGAAGCTCATCCAGGCCTTGTCAATTGATATATTCAGGGTCTCTTCTTGTCTTTTTCTTCTTCTTTCAGGCGCTCGACCATACGTTCGCGTTTTTCAGCCATGCGGTCAAGTTTATAAACAAAAAATAAGACCTCTGCCACCAATGTATAGAGCTCCGAGGGTATCTCAGTGTCCATTTCCAACTTAGAAAGCAGCTTAGCCAATTCGGGATCTTCGTAAAGAGGGATCTTGTTGTCATCCGCGATGCGCAAAATCTCATCTGCCACCGGCCCCCTCCCGGAGGCCAGCACCAGAGGAGCCTTGTCACGATCAATATCATACCGCAGCGCTACCGCGGCTTTGCGTTTTTTATTCTCTTCGTTTGGTTCTGCCATAAATTAAGCCTCGATGTCGATCTTTCTTAAAAGATCCTCAAGCCCGGGCAGCATGGGGATCAAATAAGGCCGAATATTGCACATGGCCGGATCAATTTTTACCTGATAACCGGTTATTAAAAAATTCTTATCCGCCAGCTTCTGCTGAAATTCCCCAAACTCCTTGGCGATCTTTGAGCGTCCCTCAGCGCCATATTCTTTCTCCGAAAAAACAAAAATAACATAAACCTTGTTATCTTTAACGATCATAGATATGACCATCTTCCCCATATGTTCCGTCTCCATAGACATAACCACCTGCGTATTGCGGGGATCAACATGAGAATCTTTACCTTCGCCATCCCTTTTTACCACAATCTCAAAATCTTTTGGCGGTGAAGTCATCGCATTGGGAATTTGATGATAAAGATAATTTACTTCTGACCTGCCCGACTGCGACAGAATTGCCTGAGAAAGCAGGTTCTGCATGGTCCCGTCAAGCTTACCCTGGAATTCCATCAAAGCGGAAGAGAGCGCCTGCGCCGGCGCACTATCGGAGGTTGGAGCTTTGTCTTGCACGCCGGATAACAAAGCCTTTAAAGCCCTAACATCATTCAACATATTGCCGCGATTAATCCGAGAACCCTTCTCCGTTAAATTACGAAAACTTTCTTCAAATTGGGATAAAAGCGCGCCTAATTGAGCCACGAGATTAGCATTCATCAAGCCCTTCCCCATGCCCAAAGCTGAGATTAAATTACCCAGCCCTTCTTGTAGGGCTAATGTTTGGGTAGCCAGGCCAGGATTTTCAGAAAAATATTGTCCAAGCACTTGAACTGCTTTTGGAGAATCAATGCCTTTCATAAGCATAACTAAAGCGGCTTCCTGCATGGCCTGTGATTTATTGGTTCCCTGCAGCAGGGTCATTAGATTGACAAAATTTGTTCGTGAAAGTTCAAGACCATTGCGCAGCATTTTAGAAGCTATTGTCGTATTAAAATCATTCGGCTCTATCTGAAGTTTAAGTAAATGGGACCGAATATCTTCTACGGTAAGAGGTCGAACAATTGAGGGAGCGGCTTTAGCTGGAACAGCAGGAGCGCCTGGTTGAGTCGGTTGAGTCGGCGCAACTTCGCTGGGTTTAGTGGGAGCAGCTCTCGGTGGGACACCGCGTACGCCGCCAGCGATTTGCGCTTCTTGTGAAGGACTAACCGGGGAACTTGAAGCCTTGCCTGTTGGCCAAATTATTGGTTTGCCCGGGTGGACGCCGCCACCTTCGGCAGCAAAATCTCCCATTAAGTACCCCTCCCAACAGGCTACTATATTTATCGAGATTTGAACGGAAAAACTTGCGTACCTTCAGCACTCCGACACTATTTTTTTGATTCTGGTGACGGTTTCTTGTCCTTAACTGCTTTATCAGCCGGCGCTTTCCCCTCTTTACCTTCCACCGCAGGCCTGGCTTTCCCCGCTTCGGCAGCTTCACCTTCAGGAGCAGCCGCACCGGTTGCGGCAGCCGCGGCCGCAGCCACTTCTTCAGGCGTCAGTGGCGCCGCAGCCACTTCTTCTTTTGTCGGCGGGGAAACTGTCGCAACCATTTCAGTCGGCTCAGCCAGTATTTCAACTTTTTTGGCAATCTTCAAATCTGAAACATGCACAGATTGGTTGATCTCCAAACCGGAAACATCTACTTCGATTTTATCCGGGATATCACCAGGTAAACATTTAACTTCAATTTCGCGCAAACCGTGCACTAAAACACCTTCGGATTCTTTTACCCCTATCGCCAGACCAATGAGCTCAATCGGAACCTTTGTCTTAATGGCTTCATCCATAATAACATTCATAAAATCCAAATGAATGATCTCATCATTTAAAGGGTTTCGTTGTATACTTTGGGTTTTAACAGGCACAACCTGGCTTTTGCCTTCATAGCTCATTTTAAGATTAAAAATAAGGTTTAAGCCGGCATCAGAGTCTAAAACATTTTTTACGAATTCACGTGTTTCAATAATAATAGAAGTGGCCTTAAATCTGCGGCCATAAACTACGGCCGGGACCCGCTTTTGCGCCCGAATCTTTTTATTATTCTTACCAGATTCTTCTCTTTCAACCGCTACTAACTCTGTTTTTACCACAATCATTCACTTTCCTCTTTGAGAATATTATCATACATCTCTAATATTTTCAAGTCCCACCGTCCACAGGTAAACCGGTATCTCTGATCAGCGGCGGCTGGATATTGGTTTTTGGTCGATAAGGAACTTTAGCTCTACCATTCAGAATATATTGTTGCTCAAATTTTTCTTGGGGATATTCTTTCCCCAAACGATGTTCTTTATACCATTTCAGCACATCTCGGGCGACATAGGCTGCAGCCTGGTCTCCATGTTCTCCATGGGCAATAAAGACCGCAATCACAATTTCCGGGTCATCATCCGGTGCATAACAAATAAACCAGGCATGGGCTTTACCGGGATTCTCGGCCGTGCCGGTCTTCCCGGCCGCGGGCAGACCCTGTACCCTGGCCGCCACGCCGGTGCCGCGTTTAACAACATCTCTTAAAGCCTGTCTCACCAAGGCGAGATTGTCTTTGGTAAGCGGGACACTGCCAACGACTTCTTTCTTTCCCTGATACACAACCTTCCCATTTTTATTTTTTATTTCCTGCACAACATATGGCCGAAAAAGCTGGCCGCTGGCCAGTGACGCATAAGCCATAGCCATTTGCAGCGGCGTAACCTGCACAAAACCCTGGCCAATGCCATAGTTGATTGAATCTCCCGGATACCAAGGCTCTTTTAAATATGTCTCCTTCCATTCCTTGGTTGGCACAGTCCCTTTTTTCTCCTGCGGCAAATCAATGCCTGTATACGAACCCAGCCCAAACTTCCTGGCATATTTAACGATAAGATCAGGCCCCAATCTTCTGCCCAGCTCATAAAAAACAACATCACAGGACCACACCAGTCCTTCTACGACGCCGATCGAGCCGTGTCCCCTTCCCAGCCAACACTTGGCCAGGCGGTTATTCAACTTGTAATAACCCGGACAGTTGACGATTGTATCTGGAGTCGCGACTCCTTCTTCCAAAGCGGCAGCCAGGGTAACAATTTTAAAAATTGATCCCGGCGGATAAATTGCCAACGCACGATTAATAAAAGGATGTTTATTATAATTAAGTTGCTGCCATTTCCAGTTTTCAGCGGAGTCGGCAAAAATATTTGGATTATAATTGGGATAACTGGCCAGGGACAGCAGTTCTCCCGACCTGGCGTTGAGAACCACGACCGCGCCCTCTTGCCCACCTAAGATTTCTTCAATCGCCAGCTGCAGGCTTAAATCAATGGTCAGTTTCATGTCCGGTCCGGGCACCGGATCTAACGACTCAAGAATGCGGGTGGGGGTACCATAGACATCGACCTCAATCATTTTGCCGCCGTCTTCGCCACGCAATTGCCTATCATAATTTTTCTCCACCCCATCTTTGCCAATAATATCACCCAAACGATACCCATTTAATTTTAGCCTCTCTAATTCCCTGGCCTCAATTTCTCCCACATAACCAAGTACATGTGAAGCAAAAGTGCCATATTTAGACAGCCTAACCGGCCGGCTGCTTACAACCACCCCATCCAAATTCAGCTTGTTTTCTTCAACCTGAACAGCTACGGCCAAAGGAACATTATCCTTAACGATTATAGGTTCAGTGGCCGAAACCTTAAATTCGATTTTTTCTCCGAGCAATTTACCTAATAAACCTAAAACCCTCTCTCTTTCTGGTTTTGGTTTTTTGGCTAAAATATAGGGCAGGACACGCACAGTAAAAATAGGTCTGTTTTCCACCACAACTTTATCAAAACGGTCGTAAATAACTCCTCGGGGTGCCGACTCCGGCACCATTTTGGCGGCATTCTCAACAGCCAGTCTGCCAAATTTGCCCCCCTCCGCGACCTGCAGTTGAATTAAGCGCAAAAATACCAAAGAAAAACCGACAATAAAAATAATAATCAGGGCCTGCTTGGTATTATTCACGCGCCAACTGTCTCATAAAAGATAACAAAATTGGCACCACGATCAAATTTAATATGGTAGTAACGATGATGGTCAGAAAAAAATGCGGCAGATAAACGTTCCGCCCCAGAACAAATAAATATAACATGCCTTCCACGATTAAAGTCCCCGGAGTTAAAACAGCCACCAGACTTAGAATTAACGCATACTCATTCCCCAGAAAACTTTCTTTAACAATGGCGACGACCGCGGCGGCGACGACCTTCGTCAAAACATTTAAATAGACGCCAAAACAAAGGATATCTTGAATAAACCCGCTGCCGGCGGCAAAAAGTGTCGCCCTATTTCTTCCGCCCAGAACCGCAAAAATAATAACCGAAACCAAAATCAAATCGGGCGCAAAACCAAACAAATTAAAACGGGCTAAGACTACCGTTTGTAAAACAGTAATAAACAGTAAATAAAGTAAAATTTTAAGCAGGCGCATTTTAATAATACGTTGTTTTTATAGGATAACAAAAACTTCCTCAATTTTTGAGAAATCGACCGCCGGCTTAATTTCAATCTGATAGAATAGGTCGTGTTCTCCCTTGGTCGCCCGCAGAACAGTACCGATGGGAAGTCCGGGCTGAAATATAGTAGAAATATTTGAGGTTACAATTTGATCACCAGCTTGCACATCCCCGCCACTACTCACATATTTCATAATGAGTTTATTGAAATTTGTCCCCTCAATCACCCCCAGGTCCCGACTGCGGACATCGGCTGCGGCAACTTCACTGCCGGCATCAATTATGAGCAGAACCTTCGCGGAAAAAACCGCCACTTCGATAACCCGGCCCACCAGGCCTGTTTGATATATAACCGGCATATCGTTTTTAACCCCGGACAGGCTGCCCTTGTTTATTTCCAGGATAGAAAACCAATGCGCCGGGCTGCGGCCAATGATGCGGGCCGGCAGGAGATTATAGCGATGTTGGTTGTCTTGTTTAAAACTTAAAGCCCGGCTTAAGCGCTCATTTTCTTTTTGCAGATCATTTAAAACTGCAAGATTAGGCTTTATGCTTACTAATTCGCTTTTGAGCGCTGCATTTTCTTGAGATAAATTGCGCAGATTAATAATTGAAACAGGGATGTTGCCAACCCCTTTCCAGACGCTGACGACAACAAATTGAAAGGGATAAATAACGGATTGCAGCACAGACCTAACGCCAAACAGATCGCGGAAAGATGAGAAAGAAACAACGACTGCCAGCAAGACTATTGTGATTGCCAGCGCGTAAGACTTTTTTTTTCTGTATGGGCGAAAAGCGCTCACTGCGATAGGCGTTTAGGCATTATTAAGACTTTTTTAAGAGTGTCTATTTCCTCTAAAATCTTACCTGTACCGTAAGCCACACAAGAGATGGGATCGTCTACCACATAGACTGACATATCGGTTTCTTGCGCCAGATGCTTATCCAGGCCTCGTAAAAGCGAACCACCGCCGGCCAAAACAATCCCGCGATCCATAATATCGGCGGCCAATTCCGGAGGGGTTTTTTCCAGCGTCATTCTAACCGCGTCAACTACCGTCGAGACCGGTTCCGACAGGGCATCTCTGATTTCTGAAGAAGTTAAAGTTAAAGTTTTGGGTAACCCGGTAACCAGGTCACGACCGCGGACTTCAATTGTTCTCTCTTCCGAGAGTGGATAAGCGGAACCAATATCTATTTTAATTTGTTCGGCAGTACGTTCACCAATCAGCAAATTATAATTCTTGCGGCAGTGGGAGACGATGGCTTCGTCCATTTCGTCCCCGGCTACTCTGATTGATTTTGAGACAACAATTCCGCCTAGAGCCAACACAGCCACTTCCGTTGTGCCTCCACCAATATCAACAATCATGCTCCCCTGGGCTTCAGAAACCGGTAGATTGGCGCCGATCGCCGCCGCCATAGGTTCTTCAACCAGATAGGCTTCGCGAGCGCCGGCATGCATAGTCGCGTCAAGCACTGCTCGTTTTTCAACGCCGGTGATGCCGGAAGGAACCCCCACAACAATACGAGGGCGGACAAAAGTCGAACGGTTATGCCCTTTATTAATGAAGTGGCGCAACATGGTCTCGGTAATCTCAAAGTCGGCGATAACACCGTCGCGCATAGGTCTGACAGCCACAATGTTAGCCGGAGTTCTGCCCAACATCATCTTAGCTTCGTTGCCGATCGCCAAAGCGCGGCCACTATCTCTATCAATCGCTACCACCGACGGTTCACATAAAATTATCCCTTCACCTCTGGCAAAAACCAGGGTTGTGGCCGTTCCCAAGTCTATCCCCAAATCACGTGAAAAATGCCCAAATATCATATCATACAATCCCATTATTATTTCGTCCTCCTTGCCCCGAGCAAAATCGAGGGGCTATTCAAAAATTACGCTGGCAGTAAAACCCTTAGCCTTTAAAGCTTTTTGTAAGCTCTGCGCCATACTTTCTTTGATATAAGCTCCAACCTGCACCCGCCAGCCCTGGTCAACTTTCTTCATATAAGTTTGAAACCCGCTGGCCTCAAGCCTTTCGGCTGTTTTAATTGCATTTGATTTATGCACATAAATACCCACCTGGACTTTATAATAACGCTTTTCGACATAGGTATATTTTTCCCCCGGTTTAACGGTCTTTTTAACTATTTTTGGCCTGGGTTTGGCCGGTTCTATTCTTACTTCTTTGGTAATTTCTTCAAATTCCTGCAAAGCGGCAATGGCGGCCGGAGGTTCAGGGATAGTGACTTCAATTGTTGGTCCGGGTAATTTTCTGACTGGCATTAAGATTCTCTTACCAAGCAGATAACTAACCCAAAAACTAGCCACAATTATCGCTATCAACAAGAAAAAAACAAAAAAACTCTTCACTATTCCGAAAAATTTATTTGCTTTTGGGGTGATATCCACAACTTGATTTTGATCCTGATCTTGATTTAGATTTTCCATTACAGAAATATTCTACTATACATACCAATATGCGTCAAGCACGATGTACTACCCAGGAACCGCGATCTGTGGTTTCCGAAATACTGAACACTTACCGATGTATTAACCGCGGGAGGCCCAATTTGAACAGAATCTCCAACCTGTGCTATACTTTCTTCAGCATGATTATAGGCATAGATTTGGGTGGCACAAAAATTGCCGGCGTCTTAACTACCCCTTCAGGTAAAATCATAATGGACGTCCAAATCCCCACCGAAGCCCAAAAGGGAAAAAAACAAGTCATAGCCAACATTAAGAAAGCTGTCCGTATGCTGATCCACAGCCACAAAGCTAAAGTTAGTGCTATCGGCATCGGCGCCCCCGGCCCTATCCTTTATGAAAAAGGGATCGTCATAGAGGCCCCAAACCTGCCGGGCTGGAAAAAAGTTCATTTAAAAAATATCCTGGAAAAGGAATTTAAATTACCCATTTTTGTTGATAATGACGCTAATTGTGCGGCTTTAGCCGAAGCCCGGTTTGGCGCCGGCAAATCGGCAAAACACTTTATTTATATGACTGTGTCAACCGGTATCGGCGGAGGGATAATTATAGATAATAAACTTTATCGAGGCGCAATAGGCTCGGCGGGAGAATTTGGCCATATGAAAATTGCAGACAGCAGCCCAAAATGCGGCTGCGGCAATTATGGTTGTCTCGAGGCCCTGGCCTCCGGCAGCGCGCTTAAGAAGATGACAGGGATGAATGCTATTTCCGTTGAGCTGGCCGCTCGGCAAGGAGAGAAAAAAGCGCGACAAGCGATTCGAGAATTAGCCCACTACCTGGCTATCGGCATTGCCAATCTGATCAATGCCTTTAACCCGGAAATGGTTATTATTGGCGGCGGTTTATCAAATATGCGTGAATTAATCGTTAGCCCGGTTAAAAAAGAATTTAAAAAATATGCCCTGAGTCTGCCGGCCAAATCAGTGAGAATTGTCAGGGCTAAATTGGGCACCAAAGCCGGTGTTCTTGGAGCCGCGGCGCTATGTCTATAGCCATAATTGACTATGGCTCGGGTAACCTGCGCAGCGTTGAAAAGGCCTTTCAACATCTCGGGTTTCAAGCGGAAATTACCAAAGATAAAACCACAATACGCGGAGCTAAGGGGGTCGTCCTGCCTGGGGTCGGCGCCTTTGACTCAGCACTAACTGAGCTGCGTGAATCCGGTCTGGAAGCGGCAATCGATGAAGCGATTGCTCTCGGCAAACCTTTCCTGGGTATCTGCCTTGGACTGCAACACCTGTTTGAATCATCTGAAGAGGGCACACAAAAAGGCTTAGGCATTCTCCAGGGTGAAGTTAAAAAATTTAATTTTGCCGGAACACCCTGGGACAACTTGAGTATCCCCCATATGGGTTGGAACAGATTATTAATAAAACACAAAGCGCCAATTTTTGCAGGGATACCGGAAGGGAGTCTGGTCTATTTTGCCCACTCTTACCACGCGGTGCCAAATGACAAAATGACTATTGCCACCACCACTGATTATGGGGTAGAATTTGTTTCAGCCGTCTGTAGAAACAATCTTTTTGGCATTCAATTTCATCCGGAAAAAAGCGGCGAGGTTGGGTTGAAAATATTAAGGAATTTTGGAAAATTATGTTTGAGATAATACCGGCTATTGACCTGTTGAACGGCCAATGCGTGCGTCTAAAGCAAGGACGCTACAACGCGGAAACCGTCTATTCCGATAATCCTCTTGCCATAGCCAAGCAGTGGGAAGCCCAGGGGGGCAAAAGATTGCATATAGTTGACCTTGACGGAGCCAGAACAGGCCTGCCCAAAAATGTCGCCATCATCAAAGCCATTGCCCAAGGCATTAGTATCCCCATTCAAGTCGGCGGCGGCATACGTAATTTTGACCTGATCAAAGAATTGATCGATTGCGGCGTCAACAGAATAATACTCGGCACCACCGCGGTTAAGAACCCCAATCTACTGGGAGAAATCTGTAAAAGATTTGGCGAGCAAATTGCCGTGGCAATCGATACAAAAAAAGGCCTCGTCGCCACCGAAGGCTGGACGCAAGTTTCCAAGAAAGACACCCTCACCCTGGCCAAAGAAGCCATTGAGCTTGGCGTTAAGAGATTTATTTATACGGACATTACGCGAGACGGCATGTTGGAAGGTCCCAACCTGGAAAGCATTAAAGAATTTATTTCCGGAGTAAGCGTCCCGGTCATCGCCTCCGGCGGTGTTTCTTCCAAAAAAGACATTGAGGACTTAAAAACCACCGGCGCCGAAGGCTGTGTGGTGGGGAAAGCTCTGTACGAGGGAAAAATTAAGCTGGAGGAGA
>METP01000023.1:0-7092 GCA_001771365.1 candidate division WOR-1 bacterium RIFCSPLOWO2_02_FULL_46_20
CTGACCTCTGATCCCTATAATATAATCAATGATCCGGAGATCGACATTGTTGTTGAGGCCATTGGCGGAGTCAAGCCAGCCCTAAAACTTGTTCTGGCCGCATTAAAACAGGGCAAGCATATTGTTACGCCCAATAAAGAGCTCATCGCCAAGCACATGAAAGAGATAATGAGCGTGGCGAAACAGCAGGGGGTTAAGGTTCTCTTTGAAGCGGCGGTGGGCGGTGGGATTCCTATTATTCAACCGTTGCGGGAATCTTTAGCCGTCAATCGTCTCTCCGAAATATTTGGTATCGTTAACGGGACGACCAACTATATCCTTACAAAAATGGACCAGGAAGGCATGGAATTCTCTGTCGCCCTAAAAAAAGCGCAAGAAAAAGGTTATGCCGAACCCAATCCGGCCGCGGATATTAAGGGGTTTGACGCGGCTTATAAGGCGGTAATTTTAACTTCTGTCGCTTTTGGTGCCGAAGTTAATTTAAAGGATGTTTATGTTGAAGGGATCACTGGTATTACTCAAGAAGATATCCAATATGCCAAAGATATAGGCTATGTAGTTAAACCTTTAGCTATTGCCAGGATGGTAGAGGGACAATTGGATGTCAGAGTCCATCCCGCGCTGGTTGCCAGAACCCATCCCCTGGCTTCGGTTTCCGAAAATTATAATGCTATTTATGTTAAAGGCAAGCCGGTTGGTCAGGTGATGTTTTATGGGCCGGGTGCTGGAGGCGGGCCAACGGCTTCGGCGGTGATTTCAGATATTGTCAAGATTGCGGTGGGGGAGGATGTGGGACCAAGCAGGTTGAAGTCGATTAGAGTCAGAAAAATTGGTGAGATCAAAAGCCGCTACTATCTTCGTCTTCAAACTTTGGATCGCGCAGGTGTTCTGGCGGGTATTGCCAAGGCCTTTGCCAAACAAGATGTTAGTATCGCTGCGGTTATGCAAAAAGAGACGGTAGGTGATGTGGCCACTATTGTAATCCTGCTTCATTGTGTGGCAGAAAAGAACTTAAGAGCCGCTTTGGACAGCATCAATAAATTAGCGATCGTTAAAAAAGTGTCAAGTGTTATCAGAATTATTTCTTGATATGAAGAAAGCGTGTCTGTTTATTTTTTTCACTTTTTTTATTTTAACCCCTCTCTCCTTTGGCGCAATGATAGAAGTCGATGAGATTATAGAAAGCACGCAAAGCATTAGGGCCTGGGAAAAATCCAGCGGGAAGGCTTTGTGGCGGAGTGAAGTAGCCGTGCAGAAAGGTGACGGCTTTATATTTGTTTTGGAAGAAGGACGGGGGATATACGGAAATGATAAGCAAAACAGAAATTGGCGGACTGAGAGCTTTTTCCACCATAACAATAAGCAAATTGTTCCTTATCAGACGAAATATATCTTAAAAGACGAAAAAGGGGATATTGTTACCAAGCTGGATAAATATTTTGACGCCAAAGATAAGCAAGTTGTTTGTATTATTGATGAAAAGACCAAACGATATGTATTTGTGGATGATTTATTAGAAAGATCGGCCCTGGGGATTGTCTTGCCGCATTTCCCTTTTGTCCGGGGTAAGGAGATTAGCCAGCATCTTTTAACCCATGAGCCGGCCATGTACAAAGTTAATTTTAAACCCTTGGGCCAAGAAACTGTTGAGGCCGGCGCGGAATCAATCGAATGTTATAAGCTGGAAATGACAGTTGATTTGGGTGCTTTAAACATTATCGGGGCTTTCGTGCCTAAGACATATTTTTGGTATAATGTTAAATCCCCGCACCGGTTTGTTCGCTACGAAGGGCTGGAAAGCGGTCTCGGCACCCCATATATAGTGATGCAGGTTGACTCGTAACCACCGGCATGCTATAATTACCCGGTACATGTTAAAAGGTCGAAGTTAATGGTGATTAGATTGATGAGTATAGAAGTATCTGCCTCTTTGCTCTCGAGTGTCCCTCATTGTTTGGGCCTCTCCGATCCATTAATAGCAGAAAAAAATATCAGGAGAAACCTATATTTATGAAGAGTTTGTTTGTAGGGAACCTACCCTGGACGATTAAAGACGAAGAGCTTAAAGCCGAGTTCGAAAAACACGGTAAAGTTTTGTCGGCCAGGGTAATTACCGATAAATTTTCAGGCAGATCTCGTGGATTTGGTTTTGTTGACGTCGAAGACGCTGACTCCGCTAAGATTGTATCCGCTATGAACGGTTACAGTTGGGGTGGACGCGACATCACGGTTAACGAAGCTAGACCAAAGACCGAGAGACGCTCTGATGACAGAGATAGATTTTAACCGATACTTTTATCGCGTTTTAATTTAAAATTAAGGCTCCGAGCGATCGGGGCCTTTTTTTTGCTTAAATTGCTTCTTTGATCGTGACTTTTTTGAGGACAACGGGATCCTGGGGCTTATCATTCGCGCCGGTTTTGACCTTGGAGATGGCCTCAACCACTTCCTGCCCAGCCATCACTTTGCCAAAAATTGTGTGCCGGCCATTGAGCCAGTCGGTAGGGACTACGGTGATAAAAAACTGTGAACCATTGGTGCCGGGGCCGGAATTAGCCATGGCCAATATGCCGGCTTCGCTAAAGGTTAATTCATCAACAAATTCATCCTCAAACTTATAACCCGGGCCGCCAATACCCAGACCAAGAGGGTCGCCTCCCTGGATCATAAAATCGGGTATAACCCGATGAAAGATGGTCCCATTATAGAGTGGTTCTTTTGATTGTTTGTGGGTTCTGGGATCGGTCCATTCTTTTTCCCCTTTAGCCAGCAGAACAAAGTTGGCAACTGTTTTGGGCGCGGCTCTTGAATAGAGCTGGCAAGTAATGTCTCCCTGGTTGGTTTCTAATATGGCGTATAATTTATCAGGCATTTTTGGTGTTCCTCCCATGGCAAGCGCTAAACCTGCGAAAATTTGCAAACAAAAAACCGCGGCGATAAACATTTTTGTTTTCATAATATGGGATTATAAAGCAAAAAGAGAATTTTATCAAATATATGTTATAATCAATACATTAAATGATAGGAGGGATTGTAAATGTTAATAGAAAGAGCAGAGTTTAAGGGGCGGCCGCTTCTGGTAATTAAAAGTGATGAGAATGACAAGTTTCCGTTTTCTTTTGGTTTGGCCAAAGCAAAAAAAGTGCTTGCCTGCATTGATGAGATTAAAAAATTTGTGGCGGAAAACGATAAGTCAGCCGACATTTAGCAATTAAAATTTCTTTCAACTTGAGGTGGTAAATATGGAAGAACAAAAAATACCGATAGATGTCCCTGAGCGGATCGCGGCAGGGGTGTATAGTAATGTTGCCGTTATTTCGCATAATGAAAGTGAATTTATTCTTGACTTTATCTTTGCCCATCCGCCCAAGGGGAGGGTAAATGCCAGAGTCGTCATGTCGCCTTCTCATGCCAAGCGTTTTCTGCAGGCTTTGCAGGAGAATATCGGTATGTATGAGAAGAAATCCGGAACTATAAAAAAAGCCCCGGAGCCGCCTAAATTTGGCATAGACCTGTCAAAGAATTAACGCAAGTTTCACCCCTATAGTTACGATAGTACAGTATACCGGGGCGAGCTATTTAATAGCCCTGACGAGGAGGAAGCTGAAATGCAGATATATGCGGGCCAGAGAAATGTTACTGAACAATTTTATAATTTTTTTGATACAAATGTAAATCTCGGGACCTCTCTTAACGGATCTTTTCAAAACGGCGCTGAAGAAGAGTCTTATTTAAGGGCGGTTGAAATAATCCATGATTACTTTGCGCCAAGTGATGGTAGTGTGAGCGAAAGGTTTGAGGCGCGTTTTGCTGGTTATGCTGCTTTTATAGAAGGTGATTGCGAGACTGACGGGGATGTTGATGCTCTGGTTGTGGGTTTTTATGAAGAAGTAATGGAATTCATTGAATCCGGTGAGTTTGATGAGATAAGCGTAAGAGACCAAAATGCTGTTATCGGCTTAGCTTCGGAGCTCATTATACAACTTTGGTCGAGAGGAGTTGAACGCCCGGCTGATTCTTCAGGAGGCGGTACGTCAACCGAGACGTCAGCCTATAATCCTATAACTGAGAATTTTAGAGCGAATATTGAGCTTCAGATTAGCGTTACTGATTTTGTTCCGTTCATAGGGGAAGATATTTTAAGAGATACTGATTGTGCTGGTGGATATGACGGAGGTCTTGATGGCAGCAATTACAGTAGATTTAATCCCTATGGTAGACGAGATGATGATGACCACTGGCCAAATGCGTTTACTCTAGAAGCTCTAAATTACGAGAACCAGACAACGATTATTAACCTTGATTATCGGTATCCGCGGGTTACAGAATTATCTCTAGAAGAGGCCGCTCCGGCAGAACCTGCCCCAGAATCTACTCCTCGAAGACGTCTAACTCTGGGCGGGAATATTGCCGGTCAGCAATAGGCCAAAAGATAAGATAGCTGTTTGGGCCTCGCTCGGAAATTAGATTTACGCCAGCGTCGGGAATAAAGCTTCTCCAGGAACATTCATCTGACAAAGGCAAGTCTGTATAATAATCATGCCTCTCTGAAAGCTCCGGTATCACCATATCAATCTCCACAAATCTGCTCGGGAAAAGGGAATTAATGCTGCCGCCAAAGCTGGCGGTCTCATTTCTTGGGCTTGGGTAGAGATCGTTGTGGACCGTGCCGTTTAAGCTGAAAACCCTTTGCCCGGCGGCGGCCAAGGAGCTTATTCTATCCCCGGAATTCCTGGCAATTTCCTGCCTGGCCACTTCCAGTCGTTCCGGATACAAAGCAAAGTTCGGATACCAGATAGTTTGAAAAATATTGTCGCGATCCAATCCGCCGGAGTGAATGTTTACTCCACTGGCGTAAGCCTGCCGCAGCAGTAATTCAAAATTCGGGCGGTCAACAAGATTAAGAAAGCGGTTCATCTCGACGCCTACGATTCCTGTCTCATTGAATTCTTCGATCTCAACTTCAATGACATCTCCTGTTTCGTCCCGGGGAAAAACCTCAAGAACGAGGTCCGTATAGCCGATAGAAGCAAGATAGGGGACAACCTCCCAGGCAAAAATCTCGACAGCGGAAGGTTGGCCCTCGGTTTCGCGATGGGTGTAGCCAAAGGCCAAAATTGAATCCGGTTCTGATCTGCCTATGACGTTATCAAGAGCTGAAGTCGTCCCCTCAAAATGAGCTTCTTCTTCCGGATGGCAGGTGTTTACTTCCGCTTGTTTTGCCCGATAGGGCTTGCTTATATTTAGTGAGCTAATCGCTAGGTCCGACATCTATTTCTCCCGCTTATTTATCATCTCTTTTGCCGGGAAATTTCAGTTTTTATGGGGAAAATGGCGGAGGTTAAGCCCAGTCTTTTAGGCCGACTTTTCTAAGATTCTTTTTTTGTGAGTGGAGCTTTTTTTGCCGCAGGACCTTCTCTTGGGCACGTTTGGAACGTTTGCGTTTTTGGCGTCTTATTTTCTCGATCTTTTTGCGCCGGGCGCTTTTTATTCCTTGAATCCTCTCCTTGATTTTATCCGCCAATAATCTCCAGGCCAGGAAGCGATTAAGCGCCTGGGAGCGCTCGCGCGACATTTTTACCTCAAAGCCGGTGGGAATATGTTTGAGATAAACACAACTCGAGCTCTTATTCACTTTTTGACCACCAGGTCCGCCCGAGCGGATAAATTTTTCAATCACATCTTTTGGGTTGATACCAAAATTGTCTAACATATGTTAATTATAACCTATTTCAGCCCTCCGGCTTGACAATATCGTAGTGCTTGATACAATGTCGTCACTTAATGGAAATTTCGGCAGTATTATTAACTTTGTTCATTATTCTGGTGGCCGCGAAAATCGGGGGCGAGATTGCCGAGTATTTTAAGCAGCCGGCGGTCCTGGGAGAATTGATCGCGGGGGTGGTGGTGGGAGTGGGCGCGCTCGGCCTCGTCAAAGAGAGTGACTTCATCAATATTCTGGCTCAAATCGGTGCGATCATTTTGCTGTTTGAGGCAGGCGTGACTTCTGAATATGAATCGTTCATGAAGGTTAAGCTCTGGGCGTTCACGGTGGCCTGCGTTGGAGTGGTCTTGCCATTTATTTTTGGATATTTTGTGTCGCATTATTACGGTTTGGGTGTGATCGAATCAATCTTCGTTGGCGCGACGCTGACCGCCACGAGCGTCGGCATCACGGTGAGAGTTTTTCAGGACCTGGGTAGGATCAAATCAAAAGAGGCGCAGATCGTGATCGGCGCGGCGGTGGTGGACGACGTCATCGGCTTGATCATCCTGGCGGTGATTATTGGAATAATAACTTCCGGCTCGGTTTCGGTGATCAACATTTTGCGCATCACCGGGATGGCGGCCTTCTTTTTGGGCGGGGCGCTGATTGTGGGCAACGTTGCTGCTCCGACCCTGCTTAAATTTGTTCATCAGATGAGGGTGCGGGGAGTCCTCTTTGTTTTCGCGTTTGCCTTTTGCCTGATCATGGCGGTTGCTTCCCAGGCGGTCGGTCTTGCGCCTATCGTGGGGGCTTTTGCCGCCGGGCTAATTTTGTCCCGCACCGAGCATAAGGAACATGTTGAGCGCCAGATAAAACCGGTGGCGGATATTTTTGTCCCCATCTTTTTCATCATGATGGGCGCGGCGGTCAATGTCAGTTATTTTAATCCTTTTAACCCTGCCAATCACTCGATGTTAGTTTTTGCCGCGCTGCTTTTCGCGGTGGCAGTCGCGGGAAAATTGATCAGCGGCTGGGCGGTTTTTGCCAGGGTTAACAAATTGATGATTGGAGTAGGGATGATGCCTCGGGGGGAAGTGGGCCTGATTTTTGCCGCCTACGGACTCTCACATAAGATTATCAGCCAGCCGCTCTACGTCGCGATTCTGGTCATGGTAATCCTCACTACTTTTGTCACGCCGCCCATTTTAAAAGCGATCATTCAGCGCTGCCCCCCAAATTCGTAAAGCCCCACACCAAAGTTCTTGGTGTGGGACTAAACAATTTTGTATTTATTACATACATTTTTGTTTGGATTTCTCTGATTTGCTTCTTAGTATCCAAATAAAAATCCCGCCTATTTTGGCCTATTGACAAAAGCCCGTATA
>METP01000023.1:7116-7375 GCA_001771365.1 candidate division WOR-1 bacterium RIFCSPLOWO2_02_FULL_46_20
TTGGCCTATTGACAAAAGCCCGTATAGTGCTAAAATTTTCAATATGAAACGGTATTGGGCAGTGTTTGTCGCGGTATTATTGGTGTCGGGTATGGCAAGTGGGGAGCAGCTTAAATTTAAAGATTTGCCGGATGATCACTGGGCAGCTTCTTCGGTCTATGATTTAGTCAAACTCGGAGTTACCAAGGGCTATCCCGATGGGACCTTCCGCGGTGCGGGAAAAATTACCAGGTTTGAAACGGCTGTTTTTCTTTCAAAA
>METP01000024.1 GCA_001771365.1 candidate division WOR-1 bacterium RIFCSPLOWO2_02_FULL_46_20
ACCAAAAACACAAAAAATAACAAGTCACAAAATCATCGTTTCTAGGCCATTTTGTCGACATAAAACGTGAAATTTGGCCAACTTTCAATTTCTCAGTACCATAAAAATGTGAAATTCTTAAGGTGCAATACCGATAAATAATTAAGATGTTATACGCCATACGATCCAATACATTCTACGTAAGAACTAAAATTGCCTGGAAAAATATCGCGGCAAAAATAAGGAGCAAGCCTGCACATCCTTCAAATTATCAGGCAGGATATTCACCGGATACGGATAATGTGCCTGTAATTAATGAGGAATTAGGAGTTCAAAGCATCGCAGCGCGTCAGCAGGCTCATAATTTGGGCTGGTTACACCCCACAGCCCACTTGTTAATATTCTCGCCTGATTCACGTTATATCTTAATGCAATGCCGTGCTTCTGGAAAAGATTCCAGCGGTAATTTGCTTGGACAATCCGTGGGAGGACATGTTGGCGGGACTCCAGAGATGGTCGGCCAAAAAATTAAGCAAGAAATCATCTTGGCAACCTTGGACAAAGAAACTTGGGAAGAAGCAGGCATACGCGGCTTATCATATTTATTTTGTCAATTATTTCGATACAATTCAAGCCTACTGCCCAGTCAACACATATATCGAAATCAAGAAATGGCCTTTTTGTTTACCAGTCGGTATTCAGGAAGGGCCATTCCCAATCCAACAGAAGTAAAATGGATGGGTTGGTTTTCGATAGATGGGATATATAAGTTGCTCAACAAAAAACCATGGCTGTTTTCACCAAGTTTTCGGCGGGATTTAGCTGTTTATAATGAAAAACAAAGAAAAACAAAGAACTAAAAACAAAGAATTACCTGAAATTTTTTAGAAAAGATGCCGAAAGAAAAACGGAGACTCTAGCAGCCCTGGCCTAATGGCTGGGGTTATTTTTTTAGGAGGTAAGGAAAATGGGATTAGTTACAACAAGAGGAATGACAGCAGGTCATAGCAAGTTGGTAAAGATGGTCGGAAACCTGGCAACGGGATTAACTCCGGGGATCCCGGTCGGCCCGAATAAGAAGGATGTGTATGGAAGACAGCTGGATATAAGGTCGGAAAGTTTTTATTGTTTGTTTTCTAGTAATGGCCAAGATGTCAGTCCGGCCGTGAAAGAATTCCTTACCCGAATCCAATCGGAAGATAAATTTCGCCTGGGTATACAATCTATGCTCGCAGGCTATGACATACGTGGAAAAGATATTAATGAAGTTTTTTGGGTCCTCCTGGCCAGAGCGTATGCTAAAACCCTGGTAGATAAAACGGGAAAAAGAGACGGACATATAATTCATGTGGGCCAGGACTGTTTTGACAGGCATCACCGAGTCACTTCTATTTTTGCGATTACCTTAATAAAGTCAGGTGTTTGTGATAACGGTGGAGGGATCGTTTACTGGGGAGCGACCGATGGCGGGACCATGAAGGCTATGGGCACGCTGGAAAGAGCGCAGACCGGAGAAAACGGCAACTGGGCCTACGGGACAGTCAGTCATAAAACTGCACCGGGTTTAACCGGACTTAAAATTGGCATGTTGGGTGGAGTTGTTTGCACTGACGATTTAAAAGCCGCTATTTTCGACCCGATGGTTAAAGGTAATTTTCTGCCGTTAAAAGAAGTGACCGAACCGGAAGCTTATGTGGTTACGGTTGACGGTGATACCACTCCTTACTACATTGCGTTGGCAGAAAGAATGATTAGAGCGCGCACTGCCCTGTCCGCGAGAACGGCAACAGAAGATCTTCTCGCCGGGTTGCCGGTGGGTATTTCCAGAGACGGAAATCCTCTTATGCGTAGAATGGAACAGGTACTTGGAGCTTTGGGCGCCAAAATCGCAGAGATTGATAATTTTTATGCATTAACTGAACCACAAGTAGTCCGGGATCCTCATGAACATAATTCCGCAGGGGTTTTGCAATTATCTGGCTGGCTGGCAAAAGATGGCAGACCTTTGCATATTCCTTACGTTGATCCAGATGGGGATAGGGTTGGCATTATTTCTTTTGACGCAAATGGACAGGCGGTCAACCTCAAGGGAACAGCCCTGCTTAAAATAGCCATGCATAATTTGGCAACACACAACCCGGATGAGTTCCCGATAGAAGTCGTGGCTGATATGCGCGCCCTTATGTCCGCGAGACGATTAGGAGAAGCATTAAGTGTAAAGGGATATCCAATAAATGTGATTCCCGGCGTCCCCGGTTATAATATGTTTCACCTGGCAATTGCAGCGAACGATGCCGTCCTGGGTGTGGAAGATACTTCTCATACTATGATCCGCCCGAGCACACATCAAGTTTGGGGAGCGCCAGTACATTATGCCGGGACCCAGGGCGGAGACAATGCGGGTCTTTTTGGCGTATATTTGCTTAGCTTAGCGGCGCGCATGACCGAACATAGAAGTTTAGCCGCGCAGCTTGCTTTTCTTCATTCTCAATTTCAAGTCCCCCATACTTCCGTTTATGAATTAAAACCCGCTATTCCCCAAAGTCATGGCATGGCGAAAGTGGCCGTAGCGGAAGCCATAAGAGACTTAGCAGCAACTTATTTTGGAGGTAATCCAAATTTTACCCTTTCCCCATTTGATACGGGAGTTTGCCTTGAGAGCCTAAATCCGGCTGCCGCAATCTTAGTAAGACATTCAAAGAGCGGTTCCGGATTCACTGTTGGCGGCGAAGTGGCTCAAGAAGATGAAACTGCTCATAAATTTGCCCAGGATCTTGGGGTGGCACTATTAATGCAGGCAGAAAGAGACGCCAGGATTACTATGAGTGATCCTGCTCACCCGTTTCATTCAATACATGACTTTGAATTAGCTTTAAATGATGTCGCTCCAATTGCGGCTGGGATTTCTGACCCGAAAGCAGTTTTAACAGAAGCAGCAGAGATTGGCGGGGCATAAATGAATTTAGTATTTGTTAGCGGTGGAGGCGGAACTCGCGATTTGGCCCGGGCGCTTGCTAAACGCGCGCCTAAGACAGCCTATGTTATTGGCGGCACAGATGATGGCGGACACACCAGGTACGTTCGTCAACTTTTTCCGCAGATCCCGGGCATTGGCGACTGGCGGGCCCGCTGTCTTGACCTGGCTGATGATAATCCTGCGGCTACACTAGCAAGATACCGCTTTTCTTCCGCAAAACTACAGCAAGAGTTAGAGACGGAATTACGCGCGATTATTTCCGGTGAACAGCCACTTGCCCAAGCAGTAGAAGAAGGATCAAAAAAAGAAGAACTTTTGCAAGCTCTGGCATCTTTCGATGTGCAAAGACACTCTGCCGCAGCACAACTCGGCACCCCTTTTCCCTTACAAGGTGGAAGCCTCGGGAATATCTTATTAACCGGGGAGATTTTGCTTAATGGGGGAGCCGTTCGACCCGGTTTATCCCGCTTTGCAAATTTGGTCGGCGCGAGAGACGCAGTCATCCCGGCTACTCTAGGGAATTACCATCTGCAAACCACCATGGCGGATGGAAGAACATTAACTGGACAGGTTTGGTTTTCAGCTAAGGATCCGGAGTACCTCAAAAACAACACGGTTAAAATTAGGGGAATCAGCTATCGCACCTTTGACTATGATTCAGCCGGCCAACCCCAAAACGTCAGACCAGCTACTCCGGAGTTAAACCCCGAGGTACGCGAGGCAATCGCCTCGGCTAACGCGATTGTTTTTGCCATGGGGAGCTTTTATATGAGTATCGTTTCCGTCTTAATGATCCCCGGTTTTGGCGCCTGTGTTCGTGAAAGTCAAGCGCCAAAAATCATGATTGGAAATCCCACTTATGAACCGGAGACGTTCGGCCTAACTGCGGCCCGGATGGCTAGAATCGTCATTGAAAGTCTTAGATCAAGTGATACTTCGAGCGGACCAGACTCGGCGTATCTGAGTCAATTGCTTTTTCATAACAGCTCAACCGGGGAGCCTAATCGTATTCCATTGGGAAAACGCGATCTCCTGGTTGGCATTGAGGTTCAAACCTTACCTTTATTGAATGCAGCAGGAAAATACGATTCGGAGATGTTGGCAGAAAAGCTTGTTTCTTTTGTGGTGTAATTAGGATAGAATTTAGGAAAAGAGGAGGAAATGAAAAATGGCTAACGAATTAAGAATTCCAGCAGGATTAATTAAACAAAGGGCGCTTGCTGCAAATCGTCCAAGAATTGGGTTGGATTACAGGAGATTTGGTCGAGCTGGTGGTCAACATGTAACTGAAATGCCAGAATTTACAGCCGCAGCCCAAAGAGTTGTTCAATTGCACGAACTTCTTATGGCAGGCACAGACGAACTCCTAAAAGATGGCCAGTTGGTTATGACTGGCTGGAAAACAGAGAGCCCTTTTCGTCCGGACGCTGAATTAGAAGCAATTCAGGCGACAGGAGCAGTCTTTGCGCAAAGCATTGATTGGTTTTGGTCCACTGGCATTGGCGGGTCATTTCTTGGCAACAAGGCCACAATTGAGGCTGTTCGAGGAACCCTGGAATTGTTCAATTTATTACTCAGAGAAGAACGTGGAGATACTCCCGGCATACTCTTTTTTGGCCAAAATATGGATGCCAGCTATGTTGCCACAGCCCTTAAAATTATGGAGGGCAAGCGTATCGGCGGTAATGTTATTTCTAAATCCGGCGGCACTGTAGAGCCAGCCATTGCTTTTGCCATCCTCAAGGCCGCGATGGAATCAAGTATGTCACCTGAAGAAGTTGCCCAAAGAATTGTTGCAATTACCGATGCCCAAAAAGGAGCATTAAAACAACTTGCTGGTCAAAAAGGATACAAAACTTATGTTGTGCCTGATAATGTCGGCGGCAGATATTCTGTAACCTGTCCTGTTGGCCTCTTTTCTTTAGCCGTAGCCGGCATAGATCTTAAAAAATTTATTGCCGGAGCAAGACGCGCGGAAGAAGACGTGAGAAATCAGCCCTTTAATACAAACATAGCCATGCTGCGAGCAGTCATGCGTTATGTAGCGCATAAACATATGGGAATTAAAATTGAAGTTGCTTCTACTGGCGTTTATGATTTGAAAAGTACCACGGCCTGGATGCAGCAGCTTGGACCGGAAAGTGAAGGTAAAAATGGTGAAGGGTTGTGGATTTCTCCCGAGTATTATACAGAAATGGCCCATGCCAATGGTCAGGCGATACAAATGGCCGAGAGAACCATAATGGAGACCTTCTTAATGGTAGATGATCCGGGTGTAGATGTTATTATCCCTGGAGCCGGCACCCCAGTGGCATATTTGGATGGTAAGGGGCTCAATTTTGCGAATCAAGCATTTATAGCTGGTCTACGAGATGCTCACTACGAAGGCATTGTTCCTACTATGAGCTACGTCCTTCCCCGATTGGACGCCTTTACAATGGGGATGCTTTTCCAGTATGAAATGAATGCTATTGCTTTGAGCGGGTTATTACTCGGACAGAACCCATTCATTCAACCAGGTGTTCAAGCTTATAAGAAAATAGCTGATGCGAGAAGCGGTAAGCCTGGGACTGAACAGGCCTTGGCGGCGATGCAAAAGGCCGAACAGCAATTGAATCCAAATTTTATTATTTAATTAATAACCTACCCCGCCCGCCGCAAGCGGGCACAGTTAAGCGCGGCTGGTTTCTAGAACTTTGATTCTTTTCTCAAGTTCTCGATCTTTAGCAATTGCAAATATTTTATCTTCTCTGATTATTTCAAGTTCTTTAAATACCTTGTCAAAGTTCGTTGAAAGTTCATCCCGAAGCATCGTTAAATCTTTACGAGTAGCCATCTCGCTTCTTATTAGTGCTATATCACCCTTTGTCGCGAATTTATCCTGATTGACCGTCCTCTTCTTGTCTGCCATCTGCCAGCACCTCCCTTTCTTAAAAACTGTGAATGTATCCTACCTCTTTGTAATTAGCTTGTCAAACCGGCCTTTTATTAGCCTGGACAGAACATCGCGCAGTTGTTAAGGGGTTTATCTGGGCTATCAATAGCTTTGATTAATGGGGTGTTGAATTAGGTAAACAATTAGGCGTTCAGGTTCGTAATCTAATGTTGAGATATAATCAAAGTGGCGCCCTTGCATCAACAGCTGATGGCTTAACTCCCTCAACTGTTACCATGGTAAATGCGATTTTACAGGGAAGGTTACCTGGCTAACTAACCCCACCTGTCTTGCCTTCTCGGCAAGACATCTTCCCCTTAACAAGGGGAGAAAAAAAGAGGGGTTGTTACAAGTACAGCCTATTACTTTTGTAAACCGTCTGGCCGTTCTTAAGGATAAAACCGAGGAAGTTGGTTGGACGGGCGGCTTTAAGGTCTGCGGGAGAATAAGGCCTTATTTCAATCTTAGAGCTGTACTTTATAGCCAATTCAGCAAAGATGTTAATAATTTCTTCATAACTCCTTCCGCTAAAATCGGGAGAAATTACCGCTAAATCAATATCGCTATGTTCGTCCGCATTGCCTGATGCCTGTGAACCAAATAAAATGACCTGATCTATCTTAAAATGCTTTTTTAAAAAATTGATACTCTTATTTATTTCTTCTTTTAGACCAACTTTTTTTGTAGCGCTTCCCATATAAGTTTTGTCCTCTCAAAATACTCTTTGGCAATTTTATTGTTGATTTCTTTGGATAGTTCAGCTCTTTTTTCAGGATACCTGGTTTCCATATAATAATAACTAAGTTTTTCAAAAAACTTTTTGTCTTCCTCATTGAAATCTTTATCCAGATTGGCAGCTTGCAGCAGTCTGACCAGATTATGTATTTTAGGAGGGAATTCCCCGCTATAGCTCGTAATAAATCCCTTTAAAATTTTTTCTAAGGCTTGCTGACACATGAATAATACATAGAGATATCTGGCTGATTGAAGCATTGCTCCGGCGGTTTCCAGATCATATGATGATATTTCAAGCCAATATTTTATGTCTTCGTCCATAACGAGATTATATATTAATGGAGACGAGAAAGCAAATTAACAACCAACTTCTTAAACTCGCTCTCAGATATTGTCTTCACTCCAAGTTTT
>METP01000025.1 GCA_001771365.1 candidate division WOR-1 bacterium RIFCSPLOWO2_02_FULL_46_20
TTGTCTCCATGTTTATAGCCTGGGTAATGTGGAATGGCTGGGCATAGGTTCGTACCAGTTTTGATAGGTGCGCGCCACAACCTAAATCATCACCTATATCAACAGCCAGCTGGCGGATGTAGGTCCCTTTAGAGCAAAGAACTTCAATTGTGATCTTGGGGTTATCTCCCTCCTCATAGTTTATTAATTTAATCGAATGGATCGTTATTCTACGTGATTTTCTCTCAACTGTTTTCCCCTGTCGGGCCAATTTATACAGCCTTTGGCCATTGATCTTAACCGCGGAATACATCGGCGGCACCTGCTCAATCTCCCCAACGTATTTATCTAAAATCTTCCTCACCCTTTCTATTCCCCTCTCCATTTCATGGAGAGGGGTGGCACGAAGTGCCGGGGTGAGGTGTTTTCCCGTTGCGTCTCCCGTCTCCGTTTTAACCCCCAGCGTTATCTCCGCCATATATCCTTTATCGCCATCCATAAAATACTGAACAGATTTAGTTGCCGATCCTAAAAAGACAGGCAAAACACCTGTGGCCATTGGATCAAGGGTGCCGGAGTGCCCGACTTTTCTTGTCGCAGATAGGCTGCGGATTTTAGCCACGACATCAAACGAGGTCCAGTCCTGGGGCTTGTTAACAATTATTATTCCGTTCATATTTTTGAGGGTTCCTACGCCAAATATTTTGAAGCTTTTAGGTATTTCAACACTTCAGCAACAATATCGTTTTTTACATTATCAATGCTACCCAGCATAACCGCTCCGGCGGCCCTGATATGGCCGCCGCCACCAAATCTTTTAGCTAAGGCCGAGACATTGACCTTATTCTTAGAGCGAAAATTGACCTTTACTTTACTCTTTTCCTCACGAAAAAGCATGGCTACCTCTATTCCTTCAATGGAGCGGATCTGATCAACTAGACCCATTAAATCTTCACCCCTGGCTTGATGTTTTTGCATCATTGCTTCGGTAACCACGGTCCAGGCAGCTTTGCGGTCTGGTGAAATTTCAACGTTGACCAGCGCGGCCGCTTGAATACGGATACTGGCAATGCTTCTGGTATCGTAAATGCGGGTGGATATTTCATGGGTGTCGATGCCGGTTTTTAAAAGCTCCGCTGCCATAGTAAAAGTTTTAGCAGAGGTGTTTTCGTAACGAAAGTTGCCGGTATCTGTAATCAGGGCAATGTATAGGTTCTCCGCCGTTTCACGATTGATCTTGATATCCCAGTGCTTGGCTATTTTAAAGACTAATTCAGCAGTGGAGGAGCACTTTTCGATATAATTAAAATTGCCATATTTAGTGTTGTCCGGATGATGGTCGATATTTATTATGATCTTGGCAATTTCTTTGACCGACAGTTTGCTTCCCAAACGCTTGATGTCAGAAGCATCCATAGTAAATAATAAATCATAACGCTGGAAAGGAGGGAGTTTATTTACTACTTTATCAGCTCCAGGCAGAAAACGATATACTTTGGGCAGACCATCTTCCGAATAATAAAAAGTGGTTAGGTTGAATTGGGTTAAGATATTGCCCATGGCTAACATGGAGCCTATAGAATCCCCGTCCGGGTCAATGTGAGACACAATTAAGGCTGTTTTAGCGTTTTTTACGGCCTTTTTTATGTTGGCTAGTATTTTCTTCATGCTCGCCCTTTCCTATCTTCGAGATAATGCCTAATACCTGGCTGGCCTTTTCCAGAGAATCATCCCTGACAAATCTTATCTCCGGCACGAGGCGCATTTCCAGCAGATTGCCAAGTTTTCCCCGGATAAAATTGGTGGCAGATTGCAGGCCGTGCATCGATTCCTTTTTAACATTTTCGCCGCCTAAAATACTGATAAAAACCTTGGCATTTTCAAGGTCAGAAGAAACATCTACGCGGGTAATACTGACAAAACCGATGCGCGGATCTGAAACGTCTTCGCGAATTATGCCGCTGATCTCTTTTTTTATTAATTCGGCCACTCGTTCAATCCTGGTCATCGCTTACGGGCCTTCTCTCTTATTTCAAAAGCTTCAATCTCGTCCCCTTCTTTGAAATCGGTGTAACCTTGAAGCGCTATGCCGCATTCGAAATTTTGTTCAACCGCTTTGACATCATCTTTAAAACGTTTTAATGATTCAAGTTTTCCTTCAAAAATCTTATCAGTTCCCCGGAATATGCGGATTGGGCAGCCGCGTTGCATTTTGCCGTCATTAACAAAGCAGCCGGCAATCACTCCGACTTTTGAAAATCTAAAAAGATTCCTGACCTCAGCGTGTCCGATCGTTACTTCTTCGTATTCCGGTTCAAGCAGCCCTTCCATGGCTAGTTTGACGTCATCAATTAGTTTGTAGATAATGTCATAATGACGAACCTCAACCCCTTCCTGATTGCTTAAATTTTCAGCATTTCCTTCAAAGCTGACATTGAAGCCAATGATAACCGCAGCCGAAGCCTTGGCCAGCATGACATCGGATTCGGTAACCGGCCCAACAGCCTGGTGAATAAGATTAATTTGGATATTTTCAATGATCAAATTAGTTATTGATTGGGCGATGGCGTCCAGCGAACCCTGAACATCGGCTTTGATAACAAGCTTTAAATCTTTTTTCTCCCCTTTTTTAATGTGTTTTGAGTAATCTTCAAGAGAAAGAACTTTGCCTCTCAAGACAGCTTTTTGAACCCCTCTTCTTTTTTCAGCGGCTAGTCTGGCCTCTTTTTCTGAGGGCATTACTTGCAGCAAGTCCCCGGCAGTTGGTACTTCGGTTGCGCCCAATACTTCAACCGGAGTTGAAGGGCCGGCTTCATTTTGTCTCTTCCCCTCATCGTTAAAAAGTGCCCTGACTTTGCCGTATGTTGCGCCAATAGTAAAAATGTCACCAACCCTTAAAGTTCCAGTTTTAATTAAAACATCGGCTACCGGACCACGACCCTTATCTATCTTGGATTCTATTACAACACCAACTGGTATTCCCTGGGGGTCAGCTTTCAGTTCCTGAACTTCGGCTACCAGCAGGATCATTTCAAGCAATTCGTTGATCCCCTTGCCGGTTATGGCAGAAGTAGCGACTGTAACTGTTTTACCTCCCCATTCTTCGGGAGTTAGATCCATTTTTGCCAGCTGTTGTTTAACTCGGTCGGGATTAGCGTCCGGTTTATCTATCTTATTTAGGGCAATTATGATGGGAATTCCGGCAGCACGAGCATGGTCAATGGCTTCAACTGTTTGGGGTTTAATTCCATCATCCGCGGCTATTACCAGAACCGCTATATCGGTAATTTTGGCCCCTCTGGCCCGCAAGGCGGTAAAAGCCTCGTGGCCGGGGGTATCAAGAAACGTTACTTTTTTCCCATGTACTTCAACCTGGTAGGCTCCGATATGTTGAGTAATTCCTCCCGCTTCACCTTCGGCCACACGGGTTTTTCTGATAGCATCCAACAGTTTTGTTTTGCCATGATCAACGTGTCCCATAATGGTTACAATAGGGGGACGTAGCGTTAATTGGTTGATCTTAATTTGAGGCGTTGCCTTGGTTATCTTTTGAGGAACCTTGATAGTAATTTGTTTGCCCAAAACCCCGGCAATATCCTTGGCCATTTCAGCATTAATCCTCTGGTTGAGGTTTGCCATAACGCCCTTTTTCATTAGCTCTTTGATTAATTCCGAATTTTTTACTCTGATCATTTCAGCCAGATCTTTAACTGAAATATCATTGGTTTCAATTACCGGACCGGTCGGTTTTTCTCCTTCGCCCTCCGGGTCGCGGATAACTTTGAGCTCCGATGCAACCGAAGCAACTATGGGTTTTTCTTCAGGCTCCCTTTTAGGGGCAACAATCTCTTTGACAATGCCGGCTGATTCTTCATCAATGGAAGAAGCCGCAGTTTTGGCGTCTATGCCAAGGTCACTAAGGATCTTAAGCAGCTCCTTGGTTGTTATGCCTATTTCTTTAGCAAATGAACCAACTTTTATCTTTTTCATTTTAATTTTTTAATTGCTTCCTCGGGTACCGGGCTGGTGGCCGCCTTAACTTCGTAACCCAACTCTTTTAGCTTTTCAATCAACTTTTTGCTGGTCAGCTTAAGTTCTTTGGCTAATTGGTGAACTTTGACTTTATCCCCTGTTTTGTCCTCCGTAGCCCTTCGCAGCTTCAGCGAAGAAGGGGTGCTGGAGGAAGCTTTGGCGGGGGGAGCTTGTTTCTTTCCTGTCGGTTCTGTGTCAGACAGAATGTCAATGTTCCACCCGGTAACTTTTACAGCTAACCGGACATTTTGTCCTTCTTTGCCAATAGCCAGAGAGAGTTCTTTTTCGGGGACATAAACTTTGGCCGACATATCATTTTTATTGACTTCAACCCTGGTAACTTTGGCCGGGCTAAGAGCATTGGTGATAAATTTTGCCGCGTCCGCGCTCCACTCGATAATATCAACCCTTTCCGGTCCCAATTCTCTAACAATGTTTTGTATCCTAGTTCCCATGTGTCCGACGCAGGTGCCGACTGCTCCGACTTTTGGGTCGTTGGAGAGGACCGCAACTTTGGTTCGCTTGCCTGGCTCTCGGGCGAGAGATTTGATCTCAAGAATGCCTTCCTTGAGCTCCGGGACTTCAAGTTCGAATAGCTTTCTTATTAATTCCGGATGGGCTCTTGAAATTACGACAAAAGGGCCTTTGGAGGTTTTTCTGGTTTCCACAAGATAGAGCTTAACACGTTCTCTTTCGCGCAAGACCTCGCCCGGGATTTGTTCGGCCACGGAGAGCATGGTTTCAATTCGGCCCAGATTTATTAAATAACCGCCATATTCCCGCCGCTGGATCACGCCGGTAATTAATTCACCCTGTCTGTGGTTATATTCTTCAAAAGCTTCATCTTTTTCCGCTTCCCGGATGCGTTGAATAATAACCTGTTTGGCGGTTTGGGCGGCTAATCTACCAAAGTCCTTTGGGGTGACATCCTTTTCTTTTTCCCCTTCTTTATGAATGATACGGACATCCCCATCTTCAGAAATCCTGACTTCAAGATTTTCTTCCCCTTCTTCTTTAAAGCGTTTCTTGGCGGCTGATAATAGGGATACACGGATAGCTTCTAAGAGGGCCTCTTTATGAATACCCCTCTCTCTTTGAATCTCTTCAAGCATTTCGTGGAATCGCTCAATCTTCACAGCTCGACCCCCTATAAACGCAAAAGTGGGAAAACTCCCACTTTTGCTTGCGTATCAATTATACAGACCTAGGCTGTTATTGTCAATCCGAGACTACATCATCCCTCCCATACCACCCATGCCACCCATACCACCTGGCATAGCCGGAGCTTTTTCAGCTTCTGGCTTTTCCGCAACCAATACGTTAGTGGTAAGTAATAGAGCAGCAATAGAAGCGGCATTTTGCAGCGCGGAACGGGTTACCTTGAGCGGGTCGACAATGCCATATTCAAACATGTCGCCAAATTCCAGGGATTGAGCGTTGAAACCAATACCCTGTTTTTCTTTTTTCACCCTTTCCACCACAACAGAACCTTCCATTCCAGCGTTGTTGGCGATCTGCTTCAGCGGTTCCTGCAGGGAGCGGCGCACAATACTGACGCCAACCCTTTCATCACCTCGCGTGCCAGCTTCGAGCTTTTCGAGGCTGCCGATGATGTGGATAAAAGCCGAACCACCGCCGGCGATAATGCCTTCCTCAACAGCGGCTCTGGTCGCAGAGAGCGCATCTTCGATGCGATGCTTCTTCTCTTTGAGCTCGGTTTCGGTGGCGGCACCGGCTTTGATAACCGCGACCCCGCCAGAAAGCTTGGCCAATCTTTCCTGCAATTTCTCCTTGTCATAAGAAGAATCGGAAAGATCAATCTCTTTCTTAATCTGGGAAATGCGTTCTTTGATCATCTTTTCGCTGCCTGCTCCTTCGATGATGGTTGTGTCCTCTTTGCGGATCACAATTTTTTTGGCCTTACCAAACCATGCTTCAGAAGGATTTTCCAGTGATAATCCTTTTTCTTCGGCAATAACCTCTCCACCGGTCAGGATTGCGATATCCTCCAGCATGGCTTTCCTGCGATCGCCAAATCCAGGAGCTTTCACTGCTACGGCATTAAGTGTGCCGCGCAATTTATTAACGACCAGGGTGGCCAGGGCTTCACCTTCTATTTCATCAGCTATGATGACTAAGGGACTGCCGCTTTGCACAACCTTTTCCAGCGACGGAAGCAGGTCCTTAACCGCGCTGATCTTTTTATCAGTAATCAGCAGCAGAGGGTTCTCCAGGACACATTCCATCCGGTCTCGGTCGGTAACCATATATGGTGAGGCATAACCTTTGTCAAACTGCATACCTTCAACCACATCAAGGCTGGTTTCAATCCCTTTTGATTCTTCAACAGTGATAACCCCGTCTTTGCCGACTTTTTCCATGGCGTTGGCAATAAGGTCTCCGATTTCCGGGTCATTATTGGCAGAAATCGCGGCAACTTGAGAGATAGATTCTCTGGTTTCCACCTTGCGGCTATGTTTTTTTAATTCTTCAACCGCCAGATCTACACCCAATTGAATCCCGCGCTTAAGCGCCATCGGATTGGCTCCGGAAACCACGTTCTTCAACCCTTCCTTAAAAATCATTTGACCCAAAATGGTTGCGGTAGTTGTCCCGTCTCCCGCGATGTCATTGGTCTTGGAAGCAATCTCTTTTAAGAGCTGAGCTCCCATGTTTTCGTAAGGATCTTCCAGATCTATCTCTTTGGCGATGGTTACACCATCGTTGGTGATCGTTGGAGATCCCCACTTCTTTTCCAGTACCACGTTTCTGCCGCGCGGGCCCAGTGTAATCTTAACCGCGTCAGCAACTTTGGACACGCCTCTTTCCAGCT
>METP01000026.1 GCA_001771365.1 candidate division WOR-1 bacterium RIFCSPLOWO2_02_FULL_46_20
CAGCTTGGCCCTGGGAAAATGCTTTTTTAGGTAATCTTTACACTGGTCCAAAGCCTGGGGATGAGAGATAATCTCCGTAATTTCAGA
Organism: candidate division WOR-1 bacterium RIFCSPLOWO2_02_FULL_46_20; assembly: GCA_001771365.1. Taxonomy (GTDB): domain Bacteria; phylum Margulisbacteria; class WOR-1; order O2-12-FULL-45-9; family O2-12-FULL-45-9; genus O2-12-FULL-45-9-A. The sequence goes on from METP01000026.1 coordinate 88, forward strand.
AAGCCTGGTCCCCTTCCGCGCGATTAAATAATGGAAAATAGGCAGAACTATTTCCTGTCTGATTACCAGGTCAACGTCCCTGGCCAGCATGTCTGTTACCACACCAATGGTTCCTTCAATTGAGTTTTCGATAGGCACTATCGCTTCGTCAACTTTTTTCCTGTCGGCGGCGTAAAGCAAATCGTGGATCGCGGCATAAGGAACCAGTTCCGCTTTACCCTCAAGCTTTTTCACGTAAAGCTTGCTGGCTTCTTCAGAAAACGTCCCCTCCGGCCCCAAAAATCCAATTTTCATTGTTCGCCTCCCTCATACTTAACAACTTTGATCTTGCTTTCTTTTAACATTTGCAGGGCTAACTCGTCAGGATAGCCGCCAGCGTAGATTAAACGGACGATACCGGCATTGATCATCATCTTGACGCAAATGACACAAGGCTGGTAATTACAGTACATGGTTGATTTTTCGATTTTTACTCCATGCCAGGCCGCCTGGACAATGGCGTTTTGTTCGGCATGCAGCCCGCGGCAAAGCTCGTGGCGCTCGCCGGAGGGAATAGCCCTTTGCTTGCGTAGACACGTTGCTTCCGTACAATGATTAAAACCCTTGGGCGCGCCGTTATAGCCGGAAGCAAGAACGCGGTTGTCTTTAACTATAATTGATCCAACTTGCCGCTTAACACAGGTGGCCCGCTCGGACACATCCCGCGTAATCTTCATGAAGTAGTCGTCCCACGCTGGCCGGCTCATTTTTTCCTCGCGAGAACATTTTTGACCGCCGTCACAATTTCGCCGCTGGTTAAACCATATTTCACCAGCAAATCCTCCGGCTTGCCGGACTCGCCAAACGTGTCTCTTACTCCTACCCGAGCCATCGGCACAACAGCATTTTCAACCAACACCTCGGCCACAGCACCACCCAAACCGCCAATAATCGAATGCTCTTCTGCCGTGACCACCGCTCCGGTCTCCTCCGCGCATTTAATGATCAACTCTTTATCAATCGGCTTAATGGTATGGAGGTCAACAACCCGGCAGGTAATTTTTTCCGCAGCTAATTTGTCGGCAGCCTCCAGGGCCACGCCCACCATAATGCCGCAGGCAATAATAGCCACGTTTTTACCTTCTCTTAACACAATCCCCCGGCCGATTTTAAAATCACAACTCTCTTCTTTATAAATAACCGGGGTCATGGCCCGGCTAAGCCTGACATACATCGGGCCGTTAAACTCCGCCGCCGCGCGAATAACCTTGCCTGTTTCAACAGCATCGGCCGGGACAACGACTGTCATATTGGGTAAAGCACGCATAATCGCGATATCTTCATTGGCCTGATGTGAAGCTCCATCTTCACCGGTCGTAATACCGCCATGAGTCACTACAACTTTCACATTTAATCGAGTATAAGCAACCACCATTCTAATTTGATCCCAGGCCCGGCCGGAACCAAACACCGCAAAAGTTGAAGCAAAAGCGATCTTGCCACTGGCCGCCAGGCCGGCGGCAGTCCCAATCATGTCCTGCTCCGCCACCCCCATATCAAAGAAACGCTCAGGGAAGGCTTTGGCAAACGAAGCTGTTTTGGTTGAAGCAGATAAATCCGCGTCTAAAACCACTATGTTGGGATTTTGTTTTCCCAACTCAAGCAAAGTTTTTCCATACGCGTCACGCGTCGCTTGCATCATAATTCAAAATCCTTTATCTGGCAAAGCTCAGCCATGGCTCTTTTTTCTTCTTCTGGAGTCGGCGCTTTGCCATGATAATCGAGCGGCCTAGTTTCCATAAAAGAAACACCCTTGCCTTTTATCGTATTAGCAATAATCACAGTTGGTTTACCTTTTACTTTTACAGCCTGCTCAAAAGTCTTAATGATCTCTTTAATGTCGTGGCCGTCACAAGCAAAAACTTCCCAGCCAAAAGAGCTCCATTTATCGGCCAACGGCTCTATATTCTTTATATCTTCGACCTTCCCGTCGATCTGATGCTTGTTATTGTCAATAATGGCAGTTAAATTATCCAATTTACGGTGGCTGGAGGTCATAGCCGCTTCCCACACCTGGCCTTCTTGACACTCGCCATCACCAAGCAGGCAATATATACGGTAATCTTTTTTGTCCAATTTCGCGGCCAAGGCCATGCCATTGGCGGCCGACAACCCCTGCCCCAGAGAGCCGGTCGACATCTCAATCCCGGGCAAAGCCTGCATATCAATATGACCCTGCAGGGAACTGCCGATCTGGCGTAATGTTTTTAAATAATTAACGGGGAAATAGCCCGATTCGGACAGGGCCGCGTAAAGTACCGGGGCCGCGTGACCTTTACTCATTACAAAACGGTCACGCTCCGGCCAGGTCGGATTTTTTGGATCATGCTTCATCTGGTGAAAATATAGCGCGGTGATAATATCAGCCGCGGAAAGCGAACCGCCCGGATGGCCGGACGCGGCCGCGCAAGTCATCATTATTATGTGTTGTCGTAATTTACCGGCGATTTCCACTAAATTCATAATTTTGATTGTACCATGGTTTTTAACTCCGGCTCAAGCAAAACTTTAAACTTATTATTCACGGCTTTTTGAACAATACTGATCAACTTAATAACATCAGCAGCCTTGGCTCCACCCAGATTAACAATAAAATTCGCGTGTTTTTTTGAAACTTGGGCGTCGCCAATTCGTTTGCCCTGGCAACCAGCCGCTTCAATCAAAGCTCCGGCAGTCAAACCCCTGGGGTTTTTAAAAACACTGCCGCAGCTCGGGCGGTCCAGCGGATGCCTGGCTCGTCTTTTGGCCAGATATTCTTTAATTTTTTCTTGTTTAACCCTTTGCCGTATCCTGTCTAATTTAAACACAACTTCTGCCACAATAAATCTGCTTTTTTGCAGCTTACTTTTACGATAGGCAAAACCCAAGTTTTTTCTCTTTATCTCTTTTACCCTGCCCGCCCCGTCTAAAACAGTAACTTGCTCCACATATTTTCCGATCTCCTCTCCCCACGCCCCGGCATTCATCACTACCGCTCCGCCAACAGAACCCGGGATACCGGCCAAAAATTCCAAACCACCCAATTTTACCAAACGCGCCAGCCCGACTCCCGCCCCGACGGAAACTCGATCCCCTTTTGCCTTAACCCAGGCCAAACCCTGTCCAATTTTTATCACCAGCCCGCTAAAACCCTGGTCGGGCGCCAACAAATTACTCCCGGCGCCAATCACCGCGATTTTCAGCTTGTTCTGTCTGGCAAAGCTTAAAACTTCTTTGATATTCCCAATACTCTTTGGCAGACAAAAATAATTTGCCGGCCCGCCAATTTTAAAAGAGGTATGTCGGCTTAGAGGTTCATTGCGCAGGTATTTCATGTTTAATCTTTAATCTCGCCAGGATTTCTTTGCCCACCGTGTAGATATCTCCGGCGCCCAGAGTCAAAATAATATCGCCGTCTTTTATCTCAGCCATTAAATCGTCCGGTATTTTCTCTTTTCTGGGCACATAAAGCACCTCTTTGTCGGGTATCAGGTCAGCGATGCTTTTGCCGGAAATTCCGGGAATGGGATTTTCTGAAGCGGCATAAATATCGGTTAAAATAACCTTGTCCGCATCACCAAAAGCCAGGGCAAATTCATTTTTTAATAACGTGGTGCGCGAATAACGATGTGGTTGAAAAATACAGATCAGGCGGCGGCCCGGCCAGCCCAATTTAGCCGCGGAAAGTGTGGCACGAATCTCTGTTGGATGATGCGCGTAATCATCAATGATCAAAACATTTTGGTACTCACCGACAGTCTGGAACCGCCGGCGCGCGCCAATAAATCCCTGGAGTGCCGTGGCAATAAAATTGACACCCAGGCCAAATTCTAGGCCAATGGCAAAAACCGGCAGACTGTTTAAAACATTTTGCCAGCCGGGGACAGAGAGAGCCACTCGTCCCAGCTCCTGCCCTTTATGCAACAACAAAAAATTTGAGCAAAAATTACTGAAGGTTAAATCCTTGGCGGAAAATTCCATCTCGTCATTTAAACCGTAAGTAACAATACGCGCTTCAAGTTTTTTCATCAATTCACAATTATTGGCATCGGACCCATCCATTATCAAAAAACCATCATCGGAAACTTTTTCGGCAAACTGCTTAAAAGTATCGATCAGAACATCCATGCTGCCAAAGCGCTCCATGTGATCACTCTCAATGTTTGTAATTATCCCGACGGTTGGCGCCAGATGTAAGAAAGAGCTGTCGGATTCATCGGCCTCAGCTACGGCAAATCTGCCGTTTCCCAGCTGGGCATTGCCCTCCACATAATCCATATCACAGCCAATCAGATAAGTTGGCTGGAACCGGCTCACAGAAAAGACTTTGGCCAACATGGCCGTTGTGGTTGTTTTCCCGTGCGTACCGGCAACGACAATTTTGACCTGGCTTTGATCCATAATCCAGGAGAGCATTTCCGCCCTTTTGAGGATAGTCAAGCCTCTAGCCCGCGCTTCTTTTATCTCAATATTCTTGGCGGTGATCGCCGAAGAATAAACCAGGATATCCGCTTCACGCACCAGGCCGCTTTCATGGCCAATGTGCACTTTAACTCCAATGTCTTTTAAACGTATGGTATTGGGGCTTTCGCGCAGATCGGAACCACTGACTTTATACCCCATTTCCTGCAGGATCTTGGCCAGGCCGGACATGCCGCACCCGCCAACGCCAACCAGGTGAATATTTTTAATCCGCTCCATGTTCAAATCAGTCATAAATATACTCGACAATCCTTTCTGCCGCTTGAGGTTGGGCTAAGGCAAGATTTACCTTTTTCATTTTATCATAATCCAGGTTGACCGCGGAAACAAGTTCACTGAATTTTTTAGGGGTAAAAGCGGCATTTTCCACGACAATCGCGCCCCCCTTATCCGCAATGGCCCTGGCGTTTAGGCGTTGGTGATCTTCGGCCGCGAAAGGGAAAGGGACCAGGATCATGGGTAGTCCCCGCACTAAAAATTCGGCAATGGCCGTAGCTCCAGCCCGGCTGATCACCACATCGGCCGCGGCTAATATCTCCGCCATATTATATATGTAAGAAAAGGCCCGATAATTATGCGCCTTAACATCTTTATAATCACGTTGCCCGACAATGTGCAGAATTTTTACCCTGGCCGGAATATTCCGGAGCGCGGCAAAAACAGTTTCATTGATCTGGCGGGCCCCCTGACTCCCGCCCATTATCAAGACAGCTGTTTCGTTTTCTTGTAGATTAAATTTCTTTCTGGCACTGGCTCGATCGGCCGTCACAATTTCCCGGCGCACAGGGTTACCGACTACAACCCCCTCCAAATATTTTATTGTTTCAGGAAAAGCCAGAAATACTTTTTTGGCCAGCCGGCTGCACAATCGATTCACCGCTCCCGGCAAAGTATTTTGCTCAAGCAGAAAAATGGGGATACTTAATAGTTTTGCCGATAAAACAACCGGCAAACTGGCATAACCACCGGTAGAGATCACAACTTTTGGAGAATACTCTTTAAGAATTCTTAAAGATTGCCAAAAGCCGATTATAGAAACAAAAGGAGCCGAGATCGCCTTGTATGACAATTTTCTGAGCAGCGCTCTGGCTTTGATCAGCTTGACTGGATACCCTTCTCTCCCGATTAAATCTTTTTCCAACCCCTCCTCACTGCCAACAAATAAAATTTCAGCGCTCGGATCTTTACGCCTTATTTCCTGGGCCAGGGCAATCCCCGGATAAATATGCCCGCCGGTGCCGCCGGAAACAATTAATGTTTTCATGATTGTTTACGCGGATTCAAGGATATATTCAACAAAATCCCGGCCGAAAATAAATTTATAATAGTGGCGGTCCCGCCAAAACTGATAAAAGGCAAAGGAATCCCGGTGGTGGGGATGAGGCCGACTACCACCATAATATTAATCAAGGCCTGCAGAGTTAGCCAAGAAACCAAACCGGCAGCCAGCAGGGCGCTAAAACTATCTGAGGTTGAATAAGCAATGCGAATGCCCCGCGCGGCCAGCAGGATAAACAACGCCACCACTCCCACCCCACCAATAAACCCCAGCTCTTCACACAAGATGGCAAATATAAAGTCTGTAAATTGCTGCGGCAGGTAAAAAAATTTTTGGCGCGAACCGCCCAGGCCTGAGCCAAAAATACCACCTGAGCCAACCGCCAGAAGAGATTGAATAATGTGAAACCCGATCCCTTGAGGATCTTTCCACGGGTCAATAAAAGCGGCCAGTCTCCTAAAACGATAGGCACTGGTTATAGATACAGCGGTTATCCCAACAACTCCAAGGCCAGCCAACAGGCCCAAATGCAATATCCTGGCTCCGGCACAAAACAGCATAATAAAAGCTGTTAGCGCGATCGCGACAGCTGTTCCCAAATCAGGTTGAATAATAACTAAAGCAGACACCGCGCCGACCAAAATCAAAGGCGGCAGCAAACCATGCCAAAAATCTTCAATCATCTCTTTTTTCTTAGACAATATACCGGCTATAATCAAAATCGTAGTAAACTTTAGCAATTCTGATGGCTGCAAGGTAACGATGCCCAGATTAATCCAGCGCGAAGCGCCGCTGATCTCTTTACCCACGCCAGGAATATAAATTAGAAACAGCAACACGATTGAGAGCGCAAAAATCACGCCCGCCCATCTTTTTAGTTTGCCTAGATCCAGGTGAGTACCGTAATATAACGCCGAAAATCCCAACAGCAGATAAAAAATGTGTCTTTTTAAATAATAATAACTGTCGC
>METP01000027.1 GCA_001771365.1 candidate division WOR-1 bacterium RIFCSPLOWO2_02_FULL_46_20
GCCCGCTTAATCTGTGATATCTATACTCCCGACGGCAAACCATTTGATGGAGATCTCCGCTCAATTTTAAAAAGAGCTTTAGCTGAAGCAGGGAAGCTGGGCTATAAATATAACACCGGTCCTGAAGTTGAATTTTATCTGTTTAAGAGAGAAGAGGGTGGCAAAATAACCACGGTGCCGCATGATATTGGTGGCTATTTTGATTATCCGGCGCGTGATTTTGCCTCTGAAGTGCGTGAGGATATTATCTTCGCGATTGAAGCAATGGGGTTGGTTTCTGAAATGTCGCATCACGAATGCGGACCGGGCCAGCATGAAATTGATGTGCGCTATTCTGATGCCCTGTCTTCGGCAGACAACACGATCACGCTCAAATATGTTATTAAATCAATCGCGGCACAGCATGGTCTATACGCTTCATTTATGCCCAAACCATTGTATGGCCAGGCAGGGTCGGGTATGCATGTGCATCAGTCGCTGTTTGATAAAAAGGGGAAGAATGTTTTCTTTGATGCCAAGGACAAATATAAGCTTTCTGAAATTGCTTACCAGTATTTGGCCGGGCAGCTGGCACATGCTCGTGCTCTGACCGCAATTTTAGCGCCGACAGTTAACTCTTATAAGCGTTTGGTCTCTGGCTATGAGGCTCCCGTCTATATTTGCTGGGCGCAGACCAATCGTTCGGCATTAATTAGAATACCGCGCTACTCTCCAGGCCGCGAACAGTCAACTCGCATTGGGCTGCGCTGCCCGGATCCATCTTGTAACCCGTATTTAGCTTTTGCCGTTATGCTCAAAGCAGGTTTAGACAGTATAAAAAATAAAATGAAGCAGCCGGTTCCAGTTGAAGAAGATGTTTATAAGATTGCTTCTGCCAGACGCGCGGAGATGAAGATTGATATGCTGCCGTTTTCCATTAAACGGGCGATTGAAGAGTTGAAAGGGGACGAAGTGATTAAGGCGGCTCTTGGCCAGCATGCGTTTGATAATTTTTACGAGGCTAAACTCAAAGAATTTGATGATTACCGCATGCAAATCACCCGGTGGGAACTCGATAAGTATCTGGAAGCGTTATAGTTTAGACTATACCTTGAGCGAGCATGGCGCGAGCAACTTTTTCAAACCCGGCAATATTGGCGCCAACTACTAAGTTTCCTGGCTGACCATATTCTTCAGCGGAGGCTTTAGCCTGTCTGTAAATGTGTTGCATGATCATCTCGTCCAACAATTTGTCGGTCTTTTCAAAACTCCAGGACATTCTCTGTGAGTTTTGTGCCATTTCCAAGCCGGAAACAGCCACGCCGCCGGCATTGGCAGCTTTAGCGGGACCAAAAGAGACCTTGTTCTTTAAGAAAATCTTAACCGCTTCCGGGGTGGAAGGCATGTTGGCGCCTTCGGCCACTGCCCAGACACCATTGGCAACCAGAGTTTCAGCTGCTTTCTTATCAATCTCATTTTGGGTGGCGTTTGGCAGGGCGATGTCGCATTTTACATTCCAAATGCCGTCGCAGCCTTCATGGTACCTGGCATTCGGTCGTGCTTTAAGATAGTCTTTAATCCTCTTTCTCTCAACTTCTTTAAGTTGTTTTACGACCTTAAGGTCTATGCCGTCGTTGTCAACAATGTAGCCATTGGAGTCGCTCATAGCGATAACCTTGGCGCCTAATTGCTGACACTTTTGGGTGGCGTAGATAGAAACGTTGCCGGATCCGGAGCTGACTACGGTTGCGCCCTTGACGTTTTTGCCCGCGTCTTTTAACATTTGCAGTAAAAAATAAATCAAACCATAGCCGGTTGCTTCGGTTCGCACTAAACTACCGCCCCAATCCAATCCTTTGCCGGTTAAGACGCCGGTAAATTCATTTCTGATCTTCTTATAGGTGCCAAACATAAAGCCGATTTCCCGACCGCCAACGCCGATGTCGCCGGCAGGCACGTCAGTGTCCGGGCCAATGTATTTGCAAAGCTCAGTCATAAAGCTTTGGCAGAATCTCATAACTTCGCCGTCAGATTTACCTTTTGGATCAAAGTCTGATCCGCCTTTGCCGCCGCCCATAGCCAAGCCAGTCAAAGAATTTTTAAAAACCTGTTCAAACCCTAAAAATTTGATGATGCCGGGATAAACAGTAGGGTGGAAGCGTAAGCCGCCTTTGTAAGGGCCGATAGCACTGTTAAATTCAAAGCGCATACCGCGGTTTACCTGGACCTTGCCGCTATCGTCAACCCAGGGGACACGGAAAAGAATTTGTCTTTCCGGTTCCACCAGCCTTTCAACTATGCCGGCTTTTTTATATTCCGGGTGTTTGTCCAAAACCGGGGCAATAGATTCCAAAACTTCTTCAACCGCCTGATGAAATTCTGGTTCGCCGGGATTCCTCTTTTTTACCTGTTCCAAGATCGCTTTTACCATAACTCGACACCTCCGATTTAATTTAACCCCTACTGTTTTAGTTGAGGTATGGTATTATTATACGGCAATCGATTGCCGTATGTCAAGCATTGTTATTATTGTGGTATAATATAATGATGCAAAAGAAGCTAAACGCGATACTTAAGATAGTTTCTGAATCAGCTGAGCCAATTGGTTCAGCGGAGATCTCGGAGAAACTAAAAACGCTGGGGATTAAATTAACCGAGCGAACGGTTCGCTATCATTTAAAGAATTTAAGTGAAGAAGGTTTACTTAAAGGGATCTGGAAAGAGGGGCGGATGATAACCAATAAAGGGAAAGAAGAACTTCACGACTCTCTGGTCTTTGAGAAAGTTGGTTTAATGAGCTCGCGCATAGAAAATATGGCTTATAAAATGGATTTTGATCTCTATGAGAAAAGCGGCAATGTGATTATGAATTTGTCGCTGTTTGATAAAGGAGATTTTAAATCCGCGCTGCAAATTATGACTCCTGTCTTTACCAAAAAATTGACTACTGGAAATCTGGTGGCAGTAGCCAAAGAGGGAGAGAGGTTGGGCGGAATTGTGGTGCCAGTCGGCAAAATTGCTTTTGGTACTCTTTGCGCTATCAATTTAAATGGTATTTTGCTCAAGCATTCTGTGCCGGTTGAATCTAGATTTGGCGGGGTGCTGCAAATTGAAGATAATAAACCGCTCCGTTTTACCGACATGATCAATTATTCCGGCTCAACCCTTGACCCGCACGAAATATTTATGAAGAGTAAGATGACGAGTGTAAGGCAAGCTTGTTCCGGCTCCGGTAAAATTTTAGCCGGAGTGCGCGAAATACCCGCTGCCTCGATAAATGAGGCCGAAGCGATTATCCGTAAAATAGAGTCTGCAAATATTGGCCGTGCTTTGATGATTGGGAAAAGTGGTCAGATGATTCTCGGCATGCCGGTTAAGATGGAAAGAGCGGGGATTGTTGTTCCTGGCGGACTTAATCCTATTGCGGCGGTGGAAGAAGCCGGGATAAATACCCAAACAAGTGCTTTGGGTACTTTGGTTGATTATAAAGAACTTAAAACTTTTGATGCTATAATATAATCTCAAAATAGTCTCAAAGGTGTCGAGCCCTTTAACATATGGTAAGTACAGGCATAAAAGGCCTAGACATTGTAATTCAAAACCTGCGGTTGGGCGACAATGTTGTCCTGCAGGTTGACGATATCGAAAGCTATCTTCACTTTGTTAAGCCCTACATTAAGAATTCATTAAAAGAAGGCCGCAATTTGGTTTATATTCGTTTTGCTTCCCACCCCCCTATAGTTAAAGACGATTCTAAAATAAAAACTTATGAAATTGATGCGGCAGTCGGATTTGAATCATTTTCTAAACGGGTCCACGATATTATAACTAATGAGGGTGTGGGGGCTTACTATATTTTTGATTGTTTGTCTGATTTGCTCTCGGCCTGGGCTACGGATATTATGATTGGCAACTTTTTTATGGTAACGTGTCCGTATCTTTTTAAGCTTGATACTATTGCTTATTTCGCGGTTCTCAGAGACCACCATTCTTATAAAACTATTGCCCGTATCCGTGAAACCACCCAGCTCCTGCTGGATGTATATAATTTTGACGATGATTATTATATCCATCCTTTGAAAGTTTGGAACCGCCATTCGCCAACCATGTTTTTGCCGCATATTGAAGAAGAGAATAAATTTATTCCGATCAGCAACTCTGTTGAAGCGACCAAGCTGTTTTCCTACATGTCCAGCCGCAGTGCCGAGCGTAACCTGGATTATTGGGACCGCTTATTTATGGAAGCGGAAGAATTAGCCAGAGAAGGGGGTTTTAAGGAGCGGGAAAAAATGCTGGAGCGCCTAAGCCGCATTATGCTGGGCCGGGAGCCGCGCATGCTGGCTCTGACTAAGAAAATTTTTAACCTGGGAGATCTTTTGGCTATTAAAGCGCGCATGATTGGCACCGGATTTGTGGGAGGAAAAACTCTGGGTATGTTGCTGGCCAGGAAAATACTTTTGAAAGATGATTCTTTTAACTGGAAAGAGCTGCTGGAGCCGCACGATTCTTTTTACATCGGTTCGGATGTTTTTTATACCTATGTGGTGGAGAACGGCTGGTGGCGAGAGTGGCTGGAGCATAAAACCGAGGAGGGCTATTTTGAAAAAGCGGCTGAATTGAAGGGAAAAATGCTGCAGGGTACATTTCCGCACGAAATCAGGGAGCAGTTTCGCCAGATTGTCGAATATTTTGGTCAGTCGCCGATTATTGTGCGTTCTTCCAGTTTATTGGAAGACGCGTTTGGTAATGCGTTTGCCGGCAAGTACGAAAGTGTTTTTGATGTTAACCAGGGCACGCCCGAGGAGCGTTGCCAGAAATTTGGAGAGATTATTAAATATGTTTTTGCCAGTACCATGAATGAAGATGCCTTAAGTTATCGGCTGCAGCGGGGCTTAAGCCAGGCGGACGAGCAGATGGCCTTGCTGGTACAGCGGGTTTCCGGCACGCAGCATCAACATTATTTTTTCCCATTTATGGGTGGAGTTGGTGTATCCTACAACACATTTGTTTGGCACAAGGAGATGCGGCCGGAGGCTGGCATGCTGCGCCTGGTTTTTGGTTTGGGTACGCGCGCAGTCAATCGAGTAGAAGGAGATTATCCGTGTATTGTGGCGTTAGATGCTCCGCTTAAGCGGCCTTATGCCGGCATGGACAAGGCGAAAAAATTTTCACAGCATGAAGTAGATTTGCTTGATACTGCTAAAAATCAACTGGTAACATTAGATCTAACTAAGGTTTTGCATGATGAGCCGGAGATAAAGCTGGATTTGATTGGCAAGAGAGATTTTGAGGCGGAGCAAAAGTTGCGGGAGCTTGGAGTGGGAGGGGAATCGTGGGTGTTGACCTTTGATAAGCTGCTATCTGAAACTAAATTTGTTAATAATATGCAGCGTTTGCTCAAGGTTTTGGAAAAAAAATATAATTATCCGGTTGATGTCGAGTTTACGGTTAATCTTAATGCCAGGGATGAGCTGCAGGTCAATCTGGTGCAGTGCCGGCCGTTCCAGACGAAGGGTGAGACAGCTCAGGTAATAATACCCAAAAAAATTCCAATGACAAACCTACTCTTTCAATCAGAATCTAATTTTATGGGGGGGAGTGTGGCTTTGCCTATCCAAAGAATAATTTTTGTTGATCCGGAAGCTTATGGTGGTTTATTAATGTCAAAAAAATATGAAGTGGCGCGGTTAATTGGCAGACTCAATAGAGAGCAAAGGCGTAAAACCTTGCTGATTGGGCCCGGTCGGTGGGGGACACGCGACCCTTCGCTGGGTGTGCCAGTTTCTTTTGCCGAGATTAACAACATTGCGGCCCTGGTTGAGGTGGACGATCCGGCTGGCGGGTTTATGCCCGAGCTCTCTTTTGGCTCGCATTTTTTTCTTGATCTGGTAGAAACAAATATCTTTTACGTGGCGCTGTTTATGGACGATAAAAGCGTTGTTTTTGACAGGCAGTGGCTAAATAATCTGCCCAATGCTATTGATTCTCCGGTGATTAAGGTTTGTGATATAGATGTAAAAATTCTCTCGGATATTGCCTCGCAGCAGGTTGTTTGCCTAAAACAAGCTTGACATAATCTACATAATTGTCTACACTACAATATTGTATGAGCCCAATGCGTGATGTAAAAGTAAAAGTCCTGGTTGATATTAGCGAAGCGCTCTCCTCGTCGCTCGATCTTGAAAAAAGCGTAAACTCAATTTTTAAAGTCCTCTTTGAGTCTCTTGAGATGAAAAGGGGGACCGTTACCCTGGTTGACCCAAAAGCCAATGAGCTGCATATTGAAGTGGCCTATGGTTTGACCAAAAAAGAGAAAGAGCGCGGCCATTACAAGATAGGCGAGGGAGTTACCGGCAAGGTTGTTGAAACCGGTGAGGCTATGGTTGTGCCGGATATTGAGGCAGAACCTTTATTTCTAAATCGCACGCAAGCCAGAAAAAATCTTGAATCCAGAAAATTTGCTTTTCTCTGCGTGCCGATCAAGGTTGGCGATAAAGTTGTTGGCGCGCTCTCGGTTGATCATCTTTTTAAAGGCGATATTTCTTACGAAGAAGACATTAATCTTTTGATGATTATTGCGGCTATGGTTGGCCAGACCGTCAGAGTGCGCGAGCTGGCAGAAAAAGACAAGCAGGTTGTGGTCAGCGAGAACGTACAATTGCGCCAGCAGATCAAAGGTAAATATAAATTTGGCAATGTCGTCTATACTTCACCGTTGATGGAGTCTGTGCTTGAGGGGGCGAGACAGGTTGCCTCAACCCAGGCC
>METP01000028.1 GCA_001771365.1 candidate division WOR-1 bacterium RIFCSPLOWO2_02_FULL_46_20
TGTCGCGGTCTTGCCCGTGCCGATCGCCCAGACTGGTTCATAAGCAATAATGACAAATTCCCAATGTCCAATTTCCAATGAATATAAACCATTTTTAATTTGTTTCTCGATAATTTTGAATGTTTCGCCTTTTTCTCTTTGCTCAAGTGATTCTCCGACACAAACAATGGGCAAGAGGTTGTGTTTTAAAGCGGCAAATATCTTCTTATTAACAGTCTCGTCCGTCTCTCCAAAATATTGTCGTCTTTCAGAATGGCCAATAATTACATAAGTGCAGCCAATTGCTTTTAACATTGAGCCAGACACTTCACCGGTAAAAGCGCCTTCGTCTTCCCAATAAATATTTTGGGCGCCGATATTAATATTACTGCCAACAGCTGCCTCACAGGCCCGGGAAAGATTAGGAAAAGGGGTACAGATTAAAATATCGCGATCTTTAACATCGGCTACCCGGGGTTTTAATTCCTCTAGAAAACTAATGGTCTCGCTTTCATTCTTAAACATCTTCCAGTTGCCGGCCATTAATGGTTGTCTCATCTCTTTCCCTTTTACTCTTCGGGTGAAGCCACAAGGATATATCGGGTAGATCGGCCGGCACCTTCAGTAGTTAAAAGATTTTGATCAACTAAAAGTGTCAATTCAATATGTGCGGTTTTATGGGAAACATTAAAAGCCTGGCGGTATTCACGGTTGGTAATACTGGCGTGCTCAGCCAACATCTGCATAGCCCTGATCTGCCTTCTATTTAAACCTTTGCCGGACCAGGGGTTGGTTAATTCCTTAACTTCGTTTTCTTTGGCCGGACGGGAAACATTGCCGTCACGAATATAGCAGATTTCGTCGCAGCGATACGGTTTATCAACACCTTCCGGAACATTAATCAAAATGATGCTTTTGTCCGCTTTTTCAACAGTTTCTAAAGAGACAATAATGGAAGGGGTGCAGCGATTTTTACCAATACTCTTAATCAAATCATCAAAGTTCCCATTAACTTCAACCCCGACCAGATGCTTGTTTTTATCGTCCAGGCCGTAGATAATCTTGCCACCATCGGCATTGGAAAAGGCCACTAAATCACGGGCAATATCATCTTCAGAAGGAATACTTTTTTCAAATTCTACGGATTGACCTTCACCTTGTTCTAAAAATGCAGCAATATCTTCCCAGGTCATAGCCCGCACATAATAGCATATGGTATAATAGTATTCAATGAAGAGATTACTCGACTCCTGCCTGGACCTTATCTTCCCTCCACGGTGTGAAGTTTGTAGAAACAACAGCCACGAAACGTTATGCCAGGACTGCTTCGGCCAGATTAAATTTATGAAACCTCACCTGGGTATCCATGGCGTTTCAATTTATGAAGGGCCCATCCGCACCGCTATCCATCGTTTTAAATTTAATAAAAGAATAGCTCTGGCTGAACCACTGGGCATTATCATGGTTAGATATCTCTGCAACACCCCTATGCTGGAAATGGACGAAATAGATATTATCGTACCGGTCCCTTTGCATAAATACCGGCACAGGCAAAGAGGCTTTAATCAGGCGGAACTCCTGGCTAAAGTAGTTGGTAAATACTTTGAAACACCGGTAGCCTCAGCGCTGGAAAGGCATAAAAACACCAAAGCCCAGTTTGAGTTGGAACGTGAACAACGTTATATCAACATTACCGGGGCATTCAGGGTAGTTGACTCCCAGGCTATTTTTAATAAAAGAGTTTTGCTGCTTGATGATATTTATACCACCGGGGCGACTATCGCCGAATGTTCAAAAACCCTAAAAATCGCCGGAGCCAAAAGAGTAGAAATCCTGACCCTCTCCCGTGCCATTGAGGCTAGTTGAGGAATCACGGTTCTTCTGATAAAATGGAGAGCATACGAGGAGGAGTCAAATGCAAATAACAATAACAGGCCGAGGGATCGATATTACCCCACCGTTACGTGATTATGCTCAGGAAAAAGTTGGTAAGCTTGAGGAGTTTTACCATAACATCCAAAAAGTTGAGGTTGTTTTAGAAGCCAGGGATATCGATGACGCGGAGCGCAGCCACGTAGCTGAAATCAGAGCCTGGCTGGATAGCCTAAAAATGATCCAGGCTACCGAAGGAGCCAGAGATATGTATGCCGCTATCGACCTGGTAGTAGAAGAAGCCAAACGCCAGGTGCAACGTCATAAAAGTAAACACGTAGAAGAACAGAGGAGAGAAGCGAGGAAGACCAAACGCGAGTTTAATGCTATTTAATTGGCTCTTTGGCTTAATTGGTGACAGCGACGAAAAAAAACTCAAAGCCCTAAACCCCATTGTTGCCCGCATTAACGAACTGGAACCTGAGATGCAGCGGCTTTCCGCTGAAGAACTGCGTCAAAAAACAGAATTTTTTAAGCAAAGACTGGCCGCCGGCGAAACCCTGGACAACTTGTTGACCGAAGCCTTCGCGGCAGTCAGAGAGGCCTCGGTCAGGACCACTGGCTTGCGTCATTTTGACGTTCAGCTTATCGGTGGAATTATACTGCACCAGGGTAAAATCGCCGAGATGAAAACCGGTGAAGGAAAAACATTAGCCGCCACACTGTCGATTTACCTTAACGCGTTAGAAGGCAAAGGTTCACACGTGGTAACAGTAAATGATTATCTGGCCAAAAGGGACAGCGAATGGATGGGCCCGATCTATCGCGCCTTGGGGCTCGCAGTAGGGGTGATCCAACATTGGATGGAGTATGAAGACCGAAAAAAAGCCTATGCCGCGGATGTCACTTATGGCACGAACAACGAATTCGGCTTTGACCACTTAAGAGACAACATGGCTCTGTCAATTGACCAGTGTGTCCAGCGTGAACTTCACTATGCTATTGTTGACGAAGTAGACAGCATCTTGATTGATGAAGCGCGAACTCCGCTAATTATTTCCGGCATGGTCGAAGGGTCGGTCAAAAGTTACCAGCAAGCTGACCAGGTTGCCAGAAAATTAGTTGGAACCAGCGATTTCACAACTGAAGAAAAAACCAAGAACGCGGTTTTAACTGAGATGGGCATTAAAAAAGTCGAAAGGATGCTGGGCCTTGAACATCTTTTCGACATTCAACACATGGATCTGGCCCACCAGATTATCCAATCGCTGCGCGCCCACCATCTTTTTGAAAAAAATGTGGATTATGTCAATAAAGACGGCGAAGTTATTATCGTTGACGAATTCACCGGACGCTTAATGCAGGGACGCCGCTATTCCGATGGCTTGCACCAGGCCATAGAAGCCAAAGAGAGGGTAGAGATCCAGCAAGAGTCTCAAACACTGGCCACGATAACCTTTCAAAATTATTTTAGATTATTTAAAAAACTTGCCGGCATGACCGGAACAGCCAAAACCGAAGAAGCTGAATTCTGGAAAATCTATGGTCTGGAAGTCTTGGTTGTCCCAACTCATAGGCTCATGGTCAGAAAATACTGCCCGGATGTGATTTATAAAAATAAACGCGCTAAGTTTAAAGCTGTGGTTGATGAAATTGCCGAATGGCACAAAAAAGGGAGACCTTTGCTTGTGGGGACCATTTCGATTGAAAATTCAGAGCTTGTTTCTCAATTGTTGAAGCGCCGCGGCATTCCGCATCATGTCTTAAATGCTAAACAACATGAAAAAGAGGCAGAGATAATCGCTAAAGCCGGACAAAAAGGAATGGTAACGATTTCAACCAATATGGCCGGCCGCGGCACCGATATTGTTTTGGGTGAAGGGGTCACAGAGCTGGAGGGCTTGTATGTTATCGGCACAGAACGTCATGAAAGCAGAAGAATCGATAACCAGTTGCGCGGTAGATCAGGCCGACAAGGAGATCCCGGCTGGTCGAGATTTTACGTTTCTCTGGAAGACGATTTGATGAAGCTTTTTGGCTCTCAGCGTATTTCCGGCATGATGGAGCGCCTGGGCATTGAAGAGGATACCCCAATTGAGCATAAACTAATTACCAACGCTATTGAACGGGCACAGAAAAAAGTAGAAGAATATCATTTTGGAATTCGAAAACAAGTTTTAGAATTTGATGATGTAATGAATAAACAAAGAGAGACCATTTACGCCCTGCGCCGCCAAATTCTTGAGGGGAGAGACCTTAAGACCAAAATCCTGGAGATGATGGCGCAGATGACCGGCGAAGACCTGGCCGCCCTGGAGGAGATGAAAAAGACCTATGCGGAGCGGGAAAACGAACTGGGAGCGGAACAAATGCGCGCAATTGAGAAGCTGGTTATGTTGCGTGTTATTGACTCTGCCTGGATAGACCAGCTCCATAATATGGATACTTTGAGGGAGGGGATTGGGTTAAGAGGAATGGGGGGGAGAGACCCGCTGATAGAATATAAGATTGAAGGTTATGGCATGTTTCAAGAAATGATGCGCGGGGTTCGCGAAGAAATTATAGACATGATATTTAAGGTTCAATTGGTTGGCCAAGAGGAACAAATTCCACAGCCTAAGGTGCCTAAGATGATGGTAGGACGCAATGATCCGTGTCCGTGTGGTTCAGGCAAGAAGTATAAAAAGTGTTGCCTGCCTAAAGAGGAAAAAAGCTAATGCTCGATGATCTTAAGAATGAAACAGGTCAACTTCAGGATAAAGCCAAAGATCTTGGCAAACTATTAAATATTATAAATAAAAAGAAGACTCTTGGAAAGCTGGAGCAAGAAGCCTCCGATCCCAAACTTTGGGAAAACCAGAATAAAGCCAGGAAACTACTCCAGGACAAGAAAGTGCTCGAAAAAGAGATCTCTACCTGGGAAACATTGTTAAGTGGCGCCGAAGATTTAAAAACCTTGATCAACCTGGCTAAAGAAAGTGATGCCGCTGATTTAAGCAAGGAACTCGCCGAATTAAAGAACAAAGCCACAGAACTGGAATTGGCCGTTTTACTGGGAGGAGAGTACGATAAAAACAATGCGATCCTCTCAATAAACGCGGGAGCAGGAGGGACGGACGCCCAAGATTGGGCACAGATCCTGTTCAGGATGTACAGCCGCTGGGCCGAAAGTAAGGATTTTAAAATTGACCTGCCGGACATTTCATATGGCGAAGAGGCGGGGATTAAAGGGGTTACTATAATTATTTCCGGGCCATACGCTTACGGTTATCTTAAGTCTGAATCGGGCATTCACCGTTTAGTCAGGATTTCTCCGTTTTCTTCCGAAGGTAAACGGCACACCTCCTTTGTCGCGGTTGAGGTTATCCCGGAAATAGCCGAAGAAGTTTCTGTCGAGATCGACCCTAAAGATTTAAAAATTGACACTTATCGCGCTTCGGGCCCGGGCGGCCAGAACGTGAACAAGGTTAGCTCCGCGGTCCGCATTACCCATATCCCGACCGGCATTGTAACCCAAAGCCAGGCTGATCGTTCCCAGCACAACAATCGTGAATCTGCCATGAAAATCTTAAAGGCCCGGCTTTACGAAATGATGGCTGAGCAGCACAAAGAAAAGATCGATGAACTGCGCGGCCAGAAAAAAAAGATCGAGTGGGGGAGTCAGATTCGTTCATATATCTTCCATCCTTATACCCTGGTCAAAGACCACCGGACTAACACCGAAGTCGGTAATGTGCAAAAAGTGATCGACGGCGACCTTGATCTCTTCATGGAGGCTTCCTTAAGAAGGGGGACAAAGTAATGGTAAAAATAGGTAAAAATATTCTGATCACAGTCCTGACAGTGGCTGTAATTCTTGGTGGTTACCTTGGGTATGCCAGGTATTTAGCCGAACTACAGGACCGCAACGTTGAAGTGTGTGTTGATTTAAATGACATCAAGAAAATCGCTGCTTTTGAGAACAAGCCGCTAAGCGCTTTATTAAAAGAGATCAGAGAATTAGGTGTCAGCTCTATCGGAATTTTTGAAGAAACCCTGCCGGATGCCAACGCACTGGGGGAGCTATATTATGCCAAAGGCTCCGGCATATTGCGCCTGGGCAAATTTAATCCCCGCTTTGATAAATTATCGGATCAGGGCATAATAAAAGACGATAAAACATACATATACCTTCCTTCTGATATTGTTAGAAAAAGAATTTATTATCATTTTAAGTGGGCGCTGGGCGAGCAAAACATAAACTTTATTGGCAATGATATCCTGGAGATAGACAAGGCCGAAGAAGAGCTCCGTGAAATAGGCCTGGGTATATCTGAAGCGCAAGCGACCTTTATCTCCGGACTCGGTTTTAATATTATTCCCAGGGTTTGGAACGATACCCACTATCATGAGTTAAATATCGGCCCTAAAATAGCCGCGCTGCAGGATTTTGATAAGATTATTTTTGAGGGCGAAGAAATATTGGGTTACCCGAACAATCTTCGGGCTCTCGGTGCGGCTCTAAAACAATACCGGGTTAATTTCGGCAATATTGAGATCATCTCCCAGTACGGCAAGAGCACGCTGGGCGGGTTGGTGGGTAATGACTCTATCCGCGTGCACAGCATTGCTCAAGACGAGTTGAGAAAAATCTCCAAAGCAACAGCCGTAAGCCGTTTGGTGCGGGCAGCCAGAGAGCGAAAAGTAAAGCTGCTCTATATCCGTCCGTTTTTACCACCTTATACAGAAGGATCTCCTGTAGCGTACAACCTGGACTATTTAAAACAAGTTATAGGCGGGCTGCAACAATCAGGGCTCACATTAGGCGCCACAGTTCCAGTTCCCGGGCTTGATGTTTCCGGCAGGCAGATCCTGATCTTAGGTTCCGGCGTAGTTGTGGGCGCCCTGTTGTTACTCAATTCCTTTATCAACGTGCCAATCATATTTATGATCCTTTTATTTTTGAGCGCTGTCAGCGGGATAGCCTTTATCGGCTTGGCTGGATACGGGCTTTTATTGCAAAAAGGACTGGCTCTGCTGGCTGGCATTACTTTCCCATCTCTGGCTGTTATTTCCACTCTCTCAAAAAAAGGAAAAATTATCTTTAGCCCCTGGGACTGCGTATTAATAGTCTTGAATATAATCGCCGAAACTATGATAGGCGTATTTTTAATGTTTGGTTTGCTGGCCGATTATCGCTTTATGCTGAGCCTTGAAACATTCGCGGGCGTCAAAATTGCTCTGCTGGCTCCAATCGGCATAGTCGCTTTATATTTTATCCTGGAACAGGAAAAAGGGAGCCTGGTTGGGCGTCTGCGCTCTTTTCTCAGCACCAAAGTTTCGGTAATAATATTAGTGATTGGCTTTGCGGCTCTGGGAGCATTAGCCATATTAATTGCCCGCTCTGCCAACTTTGTTTTGCCGGTGCCTGAACTGGAAAAATCATTTAGGGGATTTCTGGAAACAGCCTTTGTCGCCAGACCGAGAACAAAAGAGTTTTTAATCGGTTATCCTTTGCTTTTCCTGGCCGCGACCTTGCTCTTGCGCAACAAGAAAAAATGGCTGTGGGTAACGGCAGCCCTGGGCACGATCGCGCCAATTTCTGTTTTTAATTCGTTTTCCCATATCCACACACCGATTGTGATTTCCATGACCAGGACAATTAACGGGTTGGGACTTGGTGTTATTATCGGAACCATCGTTGCTTCGCTGGCAAATCGATTTATCAAAACATGAAGATCCTTATCTCCGGGTACTATGGCTTTGGCAATCTGGGAGACGAAGCTGTGCTCCTGGCGTTCAAACAAGGTTTAAAAGAGCAGGCGGTGTCTGTTTTACCCCGCAAAAATCCATTGGCAATTCTTGGCTGCAATGTTTTTATCAGCGGGGGAGGAACGCTTTTTCAAAACGCCACCAGCAACAGGAGCCTGCTATATTATTTATCACTCATAATTTTAGCCAAACTTTTTAGAAAAAAAACAGTTGTCTTGGCGCAGGGATTCGGCCCGCTAAAAGGGACATTTTATCGCTGGCTGACCGGGGTTGTGCTTAACAAAGTTGATCTAATAACTCTAAGGGACAATGATTCATTGCAGGCAGTGAAAGAATTGGGAGTTACCAGGCCGCCAACCTGTGTGACAGCTGATCCCGTGGCTATATTAGACGCTTCTCCTGAAGCAGGCCAAAAACTGCTCAGGCTTGAAGGAGTCAAAAAATCTGACAGGCCATTACTAGGTGTTGTTGTCAGGCCCTGTCAGTCGACTGACATCAGTCAAAGGTTGGCTGAAGCGATTGACTGGTGTGTTAGGCGGCACAATTTTCAGCCTGTGTTTATACTTTTCCATCCGGTTAAAGATATGGAAGGAACGGCAAAAGTCGTTTCAGCCATGGAAGAAGAATCCTATGTGGTATTTAGAGAGGTAAAGCCTCTGGAAATGCTCAGTTTAATTTCTCAGTTTGATCTTTTAATCGGCATGCGGCTGCATTCTTTGATCTTTGCGGCTATCAACCGTGTCCCCATGCTGGCACTTTCATACGACCCCAAGGTAGAAGCCTTTATGAAAACAATTGACCAACCGTACTTAAATATTAACGCTAAAAACATAATAGGGGCTTTGGGAAAGATTATTTTAAACAAAGAAAAAATCAAAACCGACTTGGCACAAAAGAAGAAAGAGCTTCGAGAAAGGGCAGGAGAAAACTTTGAACAATTTCGCCGGCATACACGTTGACAATGTTACTTTAAACGAGGCAATTGATAAAGTCAGAGGGTTTTTTGCCTCTGCGGATCCGCATATGATTGTTACACCCAATCCGGAAATGATCGTGGCCGCCCAGGCTGATCAGGAACTAAAAGAAATTATTAACTCTGCCGATTTACGCGTGCCGGATGGTATAAGCATGGTAGTCGTCTCCAGAATTTTGAAAAAACCGCTCAAAGAACGGGTCTCCGGCATAGATTTAATGCTAAAAATCATTGGAGTGTTCAGTAGACAAGGTAAGAAGGTTTATCTTTTGGGTGGGGGAGCGGGAATAGCCGAAGCGGCGGCTGAGAAGCTGATATCCGAATATCCTGGCATTCGAATAACCGGGATCCACGATGGCTATTTTAATCAGGATGTTGAAGTAATTCAAAACATTAAGGAAGCTCAACCGGATATTCTCTTCGTTGGCCTTGGAGCCGGGCGACAAGAAAAATGGTTAAATCGGCATTTGAAAGAGTTGAACGTTCCAGTAGCTATGACTATCGGCGGCAGTTTGGATGTTATTTCCGGCCACAAGAAAAGGGCGCCGAAAATATTCCAAAAGATGTGCATCGAGTGGCTTTATCGACTAATCACCGAACCCCACCGCTGGAAAAGACAACTCGCTTTACCTAAGTTTTTGTGGTTGATGTTCGTTGAATCAGCTTCATAAATTTGCTATGATTGGGCTGAGATTAAGCGGGGTGTTTTGTGGACGAAAAAGATATTTTATTAAACATTAATCTGCCCGGCATAAAACTCTTTAAAAAGGGCAAGGTTCGCAATGTTTTTGACCTGGGAGACAAGCTATTGTTGGTCGCTTCGGACCGGATTTCCGCTTTTGATTCAGTCATGCCCAACGGCATCCCGGATAAAGGCAAGGTTTTGACCCAGCTATCGGCCTTTTGGTTTGACTTCACCAAACAGATTATTGACAACCACATGATCTCCGCCAATGTTGATGAGTTTCCGGACGAGATAAGAATGCACGCTGACATTAAAAAAATACTCGCCAAACGCTCAATGTTAGGCAGGAAAACCGCATCAATTGATGTAGAATGCGTGGCGCGCGGCTATCTTTCTGGTTCGGCCTGGTCAGAATATGAGAAAACCGGTTCAGTCTGCGGCATTAAATTACCGGCCGGATTAAAAGAATCCGACAAACTGCCGGAACCCATATTTACTCCGGCGACTAAAGCCGCTTCGGGACATGATGTCAATATTTCAGAAAAAGAAATGATGGACATTATCGGAGTTGAACCGGGAACCCTGTTAAGGGATAAAACCCTGGAAATCTACAACAAATGCCGTGATTACGCTGATTCCAAGGGTATCATTATTGCCGATACTAAGTTTGAGTTTGGTTTTGTTGACGGGGAAATAATTATAATAGATGAAATGCTCACCCCAGATTCATCCCGTTTCTGGCCCAAAGACAGCTACCGGCCGGGCGGACCGCAGCCCAGCTACGATAAGCAGTTCGTCCGTGATTACCTCATATCCATCAAGTGGGACAAAGAACCGCCGGCGCCTCTCTTGCCAGATGCCGTCGTCCAAAAAACAAGGGAAAAGTACCTGGAAGCATTTCAGAAGATTACAGGCAAAAATGTGCTATAATAATTTCAGTGAGGTGATTGATAATGAGCGCAGCCGTTAATTTATTGAAAAGGGAAATTGTTGATAAGATTGACGGATTACCGAAAGCAGACATTAGGGAGTTACGCAATTTTGTCGTGTTTCTTGAGATGAAGAATATATTACCGCAAATAGATACTTCGCAAGCTTACTTCTGGTCGAAAAAGTGGCAGAAAATGGAAAAAGAGGTGGATAAAGATAAAAAAGCCGGGAGGGTTGTTGGAACGGGGAAGGCCCGTGACTTATTAAAGGCATTAAAACGTGCAGCTTAAGGCTTATAAATTGCCCAGTGCTATCAAAGCAAAAACAGGCAAACAAATTAAGTTACTGGCTGATGATTTTAGGCATCCATCCCTGCAGTGCAAGAAAATGCGGGGAAGAGAAGAAATTTGGGAAGCAAGGGTAGATTTACAATATCGGATAACTTTTGAAATCATCGGAGATACCATCTTCCTGCGAACCGTCGGGAGTCATGAAGATGCGCTAAAATCTCCCTAAATTCAATTCGTGAATACCCGTAAAAAAACCAAAAAAGTGAAAGTCGGCAATCTGGAAATCGGCGGCGGCAGCCCGATTACCGTCCAGTCAATGACCAAAACCGACACTTCAGATATTGACACCACCGTTAAACAAATCCATGCACTGGAAAAAGCCGGCTGCCAGATCGTGCGTTGTGCCGTGCCGGATAAAGCAGCGGCCGAAGCCCTGAAAGAGATTAAAAAGCAAATAAACATTCCTTTAGTTGCGGATATTCATTTTAACCACATGTACGCTGTAATGGCTGCCGAAGCCGGTGTTGATAAGCTGAGGATCAATCCGGGCAATCTTGGCGATCCAGACAAAATTAAAGCGGTGGTTGACGCGGCCAAAGATCACCAAATACCAATTCGTGTCGGCGTAAATTCCGGCTCCCTTGAACCCAAAATTAAGCAAAAATTCCATGGGCATGTTACGGCAGAAGGATTGGTAAAAAGCGCCTTAAACAACATACATATTCTAGAAAAACTCAATTTTACCGATATTGTTGTATCGATAAAGGCCACCAGCGTCCCGATGACAATTTCGGCTTATCAAATGATTGCCAAAAAAATTAATTATCCGCTTCATGTAGGCATTACCGAAGCGGGCATCCCCAGGGTGGGCTCAATACGTTCTGCCGCCGGCCTTGGGGCAATTTTATCTCAGGGCATTGGTGATACCATCAGGGTATCTTTAACTTCCGATCCTCTGGAAGAAATAAGGGTCGGTTACGAAATCCTCAAGGCTTTGCAGCTGGTGTATCACGGTGTTACTGTTATTTCCTGCCCAACTTGCGGCCGCTCAGATATTGACGTAATCAAAATTGCCACGGAGATAGAAGAACGGACAAAAAATATTAAACAGCCTCTAACCATAGCAATTATGGGCTGTGAAGTAAACGGCCCGGGCGAAGCAGCCGATGCCGATGTTGGTCTGGCTGGCGGCAGGGGAGTTGGTTTGATTTTTAGGGAAGGACAGGTTGTCAGAAAAGTTCCTGAAGCTGAAATGATCGAGGCTCTCATGGACGAGATCGAAAGCTTGGCTATAAATTAGAAAGCAGGAGGGAAAATAATAATGATAGATAGATATTCTTTGCCAAAAATGAGAGAGATCTGGTCTGAGGATCACAAATTTCGCACTTGGTTGGAGGTTGAACTTGCCGCCTGTGAGGCCTGGGCCAAGCTTGGTGAAATACCACAAGCTTCGCTAAAAAAGATCAAAAGCAAAGCTAATTTTTCCATAAAACGGATCAATGAGATCGAGAAAACTGTCGATCACGATGTCATTGCCTTTTTAACCAGCGTAGCTGAAAACGTTGGGCAGGATAGCCGCTTTATCCACATGGGCTTAACCTCATCGGATGTCTGCGATACGGCACTTTCATTGGTAATGAGGGATGCGGCTAATGTCATTATCCAGGATATCGATGATTTTCTTAAGGTACTAAATAAAATGGCCAGGAAATATAAAGATATTGTGATGATGGGCCGTTCCCATGGCGTCCATGCCGAACCGATGACCATGGGCTTGAAGTTTGCTTTGTGGTTAAAAGAGATGGAAAGGAATCGAGTCAGGATGATTAGCGCCCGCCAGACCATAAATGTTGGCCAGATCTCAGGAGCTGTCGGCACTTACTCAAATCTTGACCCAAGAGTTGAGCTGATAGCCTGTAAAAAGCTGGGTTTAGAAGCGGCGCCGATTTCCAACCAGATAATTCAACGCGACCGTCACGCGGAATTTATGTCCACTTTAGCCATTGTAGCCGCAACCTTAGAGAAAATCGCCTTAGAGATCCGGGGCCTTCAAAAAACAGAGATTGGCGAGGTGGAAGAACCATTTAAAAAGGGCCAAAAAGGCTCCTCGGCTATGCCGCACAAGAAAAACCCTGTCTCTTGCGAACGAATCTGTGGTTTAGCGCGTATAGTTCGGGCTAATGCCATGATTTCACTGGAAAATATCGCTCTGTGGCATGAGAGAGACATTAGCCATTCGTCAACAGAGCGAATCATGATTCCAGATAGCACAATTTTGGTTGATTATATGTTGCAAAAAATGATTTATATTATCGATAACCTGGTTGTGCTTCCGGAAAGGATGAAACAAAACATTGAAAAATCATTGGGCTTAACTTTTTCACAAAGATTGCTGCTGACTTTAACCAACAAAGGCTTAACGCGAGAGCAAGCTTATCAAATTGTTCAGGCCGCAGCCATGAAAACCAGAACCAGCGGTAAACACTTACAAGAAATAATGCTGTTTGATGTAAAAGCCAGAAAATATCTTTCGGCCAACGAAATTAATCAAGCTTTTGATATAAAATACTATCTACGCAATATTGATGTGATTTTTAAAAGGCTAGGGCTTTAATTTGTTTCCTTGAGTGATTTTTTGACTTCACATACAAGATTTCTGCCCTTCAATACGATATATATATAGAATGGTTATTAATACGGGATTACCAGGAAATATTCCATCAATTCCAGTGGTATTGATGAGAATTACTCAGCATGGGCAGGCAGAAAAGCCCGCCATACACAGAACAGAAACATATAATTTACAAACTCCTTCCGGCCAGGAAACATTTATTGAGGCTCTGGGGAAATATTTTAATGATCCCAGGGTCGGGCAAATCGTTATCGAGCGATAAAATCTGTTTACAACCCCTGTGGACAACGATAGGGTGCCGTTATTTTTCGCGTAAGCAAAGCCAAAAAGTCCACTTCATCACCCTCCATCAACTTAACATAAGATATATTATGCGACATTAATTGACACCTGTTTTTTAATGGTTTAAAACTGTGGACACTGTGGGTTTTCTGACAAAGAGTCAGCATAATTGAAGCTACGTCTGGGTTATTGATCGTATTATTGTTAGCTAGTAAAGTCTATCTCCAGGAGGTTTGACAAGAATGCCAAAGGTTATGTTCCTTGTGGTTACGTTAAGCAGGTCATCCCCTTTTATAGCCAAATCCATATAATCCCTTAACTCATATTCATAGCCTAAGCGGATCTTTGGATTTAAGCGCGCTCCAGCCAGAGTAGTATTATTAATATCGTAGACATCCCCACGCCAGGTAGTCCTATTATTCGGATAAACAGCAACACCACCGCCCAACTGGTTGTTGATGACACCCAATCTAAACCCAAAATTATCCCCAACCTTAGAGTTAAACAAGACATCCAGTAAGCCCAATTGCCTGGTAGGGCCCTCCCCCAAGCCCAGCCGGAAATATTTGTCATCGCTTTGCACCACGTCCACGTTCCCCTTGACCGCGTTAGCCACATTGCCAATATCGAGCCCGGCAGACACACGCATATTCATGCTTCCCACAGCATTAAAAAACTTATTAGCCGAAGATAACGTTTGCTCTGTCTCTTTGATAGTCCCTTTTATATTCATCTGAAAATCTTCGTCCGTCACAATATCCTTAATTCCCTTATTGGTCAGCCTCAATTCTGACGTTAGTTTATCAAGGTCTCCGGCAACTTTATCCGCAGTAAAGACCGTCCTATAAAAAGCACCCTTTAACTGCGGATCCTGGATCATGGTGCGTATCTCTTTCAGGATGGCTTTGCCCTCCTCAAGGCTTTGCGCCCCAATATCCACAAAATCAACAATCGCCGAAGTTTTTATGCCGTAAAGGATCATGGGGGAAACATATAAGGTTTCAGATGTGCCGGGTCTGATTTGCAGATACTTTTGCCCAACAATACCGTCATAGGCTACCCTCAAAACCGAATCATCCGGCATTTTTATGCTCTTATCTATAACAGCGCTTATTCTAATGTCAAAAGGCCCCGGATCGATACTCATAATCTTGCCGATTTTTAGACCGCGATAGCGCACCTCCGAGCCAATCGTCAAGCCTTCAATATCGGCAAAGGAACCGATCATCTCATACCCGTGGCTAACCATAAAAATCTCGGTCTTCCAGATAATAATTCCGCCTAAAACAATAAGCGACACCAATGTTAACAGCCCAATTTTCGCGTGTGTTGACAAAGACATCTCACGAACCTCCTGTTATAAACTGCCGGACCACTTCATTTTGACTCTTTCTGGTCTGCTCCGGCGATCCGGTTTCGATAAACTGCCCCTTATGCAGCATCACCACCTGCCGGGCTACCCGATCAACGGTTTGCAACACATGGGTCACAATTATTGAAGTAACTTTGAGCTCGCGGCTTAATTTTAACATTAAATTTTCAATAGTTACAGAGGTAATCGGGTCGAGTCCTGTAGTCGGCTCATCATATAGTATAATTTTAGGATCGGAAGCCAGCGCCCTGGCGATACTAACTCTTTTTTGCATACCGCCCGAAAGCTCTGCCGGCATCAGAGTCTCTGTCCCTGCCAAATCTACCATTTCCAGCTTGCCTTTAACAATACGCCTAATTTCTCTCTCTGAAAGCGTAGAATGCTCACGCAAAGAAAACGCCACATTTTCAAAAACACTTAATGAGTCAAACAAAGCTGAAGTCTGAAACACCATGCCAATCTTTTTCCTTAAAAGGATTAAGCCATCATCGGATAATGCGGCCACATCCATTTCATCAATGCATATTGAACCGGCAGTTGGATTATCCAAACCGATCAACAGCTTGAGTAAAGTGCTTTTACCACAACCTGAGGGCCCGATAATCGCCAAAGAAGCACCTTCGGCAATATCATAATTAACCCCATCCAAAACCTTTATTTTTCCAAAACTCTTCTTTAAATTTTTGATCTTTATCGTCATATAACTCCTATCTAAAAAACAGGATTGACAAAAAAGTATTCACTATAAATAATGTGATCAGGGTCGTAACAACTGAAGATGTCGTGGCCTCGCCTACCCCTTTGGCTCCACCCCTGGCTGCTAATCCCTTATGGCAAGCGATCACGGCTATGATCATGCCAAAAATTACAGTTTTTATCAGCCCGCCAAAAAGATCCCACAACTTGGTCAAATGTTGCGCCGTAGCCAAATATTCAATGGGATTAATATCACCCAAAAAGGAGGCAATAAAAAGGCCGCCGCCAAAACCGAGCACAACAGCCAAGATGGTGAGCAACGGAAGCATAATTGACGCGGCAATAAACCGTGGCACCACCAGATAACGAATCGGACTTACCCCCAGTGACCTTAAAGCATCTATCTGCTCTGTCACCCGCATAGTCCCCAACTCCGCGGCGATGGCAGCCGCAACTCTGGCGGCTACAACTATTCCAGTTATGGCCGGGCCAAGCTCACGCGCCATGCCAATACCCATAACACCACCAACATATTTTCCCGCGCCAAAGCGCACAAATTCACCGGCAATCTGCAGCGCAAAAACCATACCAATAAATGTGGAGGTCACCATGGCCAGGGGCAAAGACTCAAAACCTATCTTGACCATCTGCTCAAAAGTCAGCTTCAAATTAATTTTACCGCGCAGGACATTTTTAACTGTTTCCCAGCCAAAGAGACTAACCTTCCCCAGGCTCTCTATAATGTCAAAAACCTTACCCCCTGTATTTTCAGCGAAATTTTTGTAATGCATTTGGTATCATCTCCACTAAATCTGACGCAATCATGCCATACTCTGTCTTTTCTTTGGCCGCTAAATCACCGGCCACACCATGCAGATAAACTCCCAAGATAGCCGCCTCCCCGGACACGAGTCCTTGAGCGGCAAAACCGGCAATCATGCCGGTAAGCACATCACCCACTCCAGCGGAGGCCATGCCAGGATTACCGGTATCATTAACAAAAGAGTTGCCTGACGGGTCGGCCACCACTGTCCGATACCCCTTTAAAACAACGACGCAATTAAAACGCCGGGCAGTTTCTTTAGCAACAGCCAAACGATTATTTTGGATGTAGTCAACACTCTTTTTTATTAAGCGCGACAACTCTCCCGGATGAGGGGTGATAATAACATTGGCCTTAACCCGGGCTATAACTTCGGGGTTATCGGCTAAATTATTCAAGCCATCCGCGTCCAATACATAGGTTATCAAAGAATATGCCCGCAGCATTTTTTTTACTAGTTTGTTCATCTGCCAGCTAACCGACAAACCTGGCCCAATGGCCACCACATTTGGTTTGATATTATTTATCTCATCAAACGATAAAGTAATCACTTCCGGAGTCATTGAATCCACAAAGGGGACTAAATCTTTTGGCACTGCCAGATAGGTCAGGCCGGCCCCAGACCTGAGACAGCCTATGGCGGATAAAACCGCTGCCCCGGTCATGCCGGCTGAACCGGCCACAATCAACACCTTACCATAATCTCCTTTATGGCTCGATTTCTTGCGCTTTGGCAGTATTTTACTGATATTATTCTTCAACATATACCGCAGCCACCGCATAATCTCTAGAATGAGAAAGGCTGATTAAAACTTTTTTGGCTTTTTTACCTTTGATACACAGAAAAGGCCGCCCGGAAGATTCGTTGGCCACTTCAATATCATGCCAGCCTAACCCATTTTTGCCTTCCCCGGGGCCTGTTATCCCCGTACCGACGGCTTTAGAATACGCTTCTTTCGCCGCAAAGCGAACCGCTAATTCGGGAAATCTCATCGCTTTATGTTTGCGACAATACTCGATTTCTCCGAGTGTAAAAACCTTGTTTAAAAAACTTGCGCCATACTTTTTCACTGATTCTTTTATTCTCTCTATCTCAATTATATCAACACCAATACCTTTCATGCTCAATACCCCTCACCCCAATTCATCATCTCATCAATTTTTTTGGATACATACTTACTCTTAGACAAGATAACAGCATCCTCGGCTCTAGTCAACATTTGCTTGGGATAAAAATTTTCTAATACAAAGCTTAAATCCCCGGCTTGTTTGGCCGCCGTTATCTCCTTGATGGCCCAGTATCGCCCCATAATGTCTTCGTAAGGCCGCTCCTGCACATCCGGCTCGTCTAAGGACGACAACCTGGTGGCCATTATAACGCCTTCTACACGATTAATAGAGTTCCAGGGACGAAAAGTAAGATCGGGGTATCCTTTAACCAGTTCTGTTTTATGCCCGGCCGCGACAAAGGGAGCCACCCAATCTTTCGCCTTAACATCCGTAAAAGGGCTGGTTACGACTTCTTCAGTCGCCACCTTCTTCACTCGCAGCATGTCCATCAGCGCGTCCGCCCGATACAACTCTTCGTCCGGCATAAACAACCCGGCCTCAACCTCTTCCATTACCCCTAAAGTAGCGATTTGTTCAATTGGTTCTTTGGCCCAATGCCCCGGCCCAATATCCCCAAAGGTTTTGAGCCTGAGCATTTTAACTACTTTATTTTCGACAATTTCTCCCCTGCGATTATGACCAAATATCACAAAACTATTTTTGCCCAGTCGCGGCCGCACGGTAGCAATAAACTTTCTATCTCTAATCGGTATTTCAACATCATTTATGCTTAATGTTCGTATTTCTCTAGTTAAGAGCTCACCTTCAAAGGTAACTACTTCACTATAAACGATGCCTTGCTCTTCTAAATTAACAGAAATAGACTCTTCTTTTACTTCCAGATACTTGTCTTTGGTCACCCCATAGGTCAAAGAAAAATAATGAGTGGTGTTCTGAGCAATTTTATTGTATTGATGAAAGGCGTAATCAAAACGGAATTGCCTCAAATTTAGGCCTACCCCCGCGGTAAAATCATCGCCGGGCACCAGCCCGACCCCCGATCCAACATAATCTTGATCAATCCCCATTCTAATACTTAAGAAGGTAATTGGCGTCCACTCCAAACCGGTATGGATAAGAGTTGGCAAGGCAGGACGCAACGGAGCAAAATCATAATCAAGATTCAATATTAATTCATGGTTCCCCGCCCGCCTCAAACCTTCTTCTCCCAACAACCTAAAACTTATGCCTGTTTTAATAATAGAGGACAAATTCTCCTCCGTGCCATTGGCCCAGGTAATCTTACCGCCCGTTGAACCGGGCAACACATTTTGTATCACCAAACCGGCACTAAAGATAGTACTGGGATTATAGTTCAAAGCGATATCCAGCTCACTGCCCGAGGCGGTAGCACCAGAGAGACTGGGGCCCGACAAATTTAAGGCAAAAATTTTCCAGGTCGCCCCGACTGAAAAATAATTGAGCATTCTTAAACCCGAAATCTTTTCCAACTCTCTGCCCCAGGACAAAAGAAAAACACTATTATTAAAACTATACGTCTGTCCTTCACTGGAGACAGGGACAATCCTCACGCCATCAATTACCTCAATCGTAGTCGATATGCCAAGAAAGCTTATCCCGCTGGTTACATAACCAATGCCAATCCCGCCAAAATTAGTTGGGACAGCAGCCCCAAAGTTAACATAATTATATTCATTAATAAATTTACCGGACATACTGGTCATTTGCAGGTTAGAAACCGTGGCCAGCGCGGATGGATTAATAAATATCCCCGACAGATCATCAGCCAAACCAACATAGCCTTTTCCCATACCCAGGACCCTGGCGCCAACACCGATACGTGAGGGGTCGGTGGCAACCTGATCGGCAAAAACAGAGGCGGTCCAAAACAGAAAATAACAAAGAATAATAAGCAATAAAATCTTATTATTCATAGATAACAATACGGCCAACTCCTATCACACGGCTCCCGGCAATCACCCTGTAGACATAAATACCATTTTCCAGCAACGAATTGTCATCGGAAACCCCGTTAAACTCAACGGCATTATTGCCCGCCATACCTCCATTCTCCTGAGCCACAAACTTTCTGCTCCAGACAATATCACCCTTGATGCCAAAAATGTAGACGGCGGCTTCCGTATCTTTATTCAAAACATAAATTATCTTACAAGTTTTGTCTTTGGTCGGCGAAAAGATAGACAAAGAAACCTCTGGTTGATCAACCATTTCTAATTGCGTATGTTTTGGCACAATCGTTAAACCCATGAGATTCTTAGCGAAAGGATTACCGGTCATATCCTTGGCTTTAACTTCAATATCATGTTTGCCGGTTGCCATATCATCTCGCTCAAACTCCAATTCCAAAAGATTATGCTCCATCTTAATAATTTTCACCGAGACATCTTCCCTATCCACCCTCACCCTAATTGAAGAAATATCCAATGACACATCATCCTTTAAAATCAACTTAAACCTTGGCTTTCTGCTGATAAAATCTTTATCTTTGACGTCCACGCCCAGGCTCTTTATTTCAATATCGGGACCAACCAAGTCTTTTCCTACTTTTACAAGAAAAGCGTACTGATAGTCAGCCGCCAGGTTAGTCCTGGCTTGACTCTTCACTCCCTGGCCAAGCATCAACGTGTATTTCGTATCTTCACGCAATAAGGCTTGGGGCGTAAAAAGCATTGTTTTATAATCATCCGACCAAGTAATTTTTCCTTCTGTCGCCGGGCTAATAAATAAATTATTCTCCGCGCTGCGTTTATCAGCTTTGTCGGTAAAACTTACAATGATCGCGCTGTTGGGAGCTACTCCGTCGGCAGTCATATGTGCAAAACCAACCCGTTTCACGGCAAAAGGCGGCTTGATAACCTCAAATTTACCAACAAAACTATAAGGCCCAACATTGCCCACCTCATCATAAGCCCTTACCCGCCAGGTATACTGTCCAGGCTTTAATTCTCTAGTCAGGCTGTAAGAAGTAGCATTCCCATCGATCATAATATTAGTGTCCGGGTTGGTAATATATAGTTCGTATTTGTCAACATTAGTTGTTAGTTCTTTGGCCGGGGTCCAACTAAAGACCGGCACAACCTCATCGGTTATGCCGTTATTAAGAGGCCATACCAGTTTTATATCTTGAGGACCAATCGTATCGACAACAATGCCGGCACCAGCCATAAAGCTTTCATTCTTAGCGCCGTCACGCAATTTACAATACACCTCCCTGGTCCCTTCTCCAGAAGCAAAGGTGTATTCAACTTGCTCGTGATATGCTATCCACCCACTTGAGTTTACGGTAAAATCACTGTCTTCGGCAATCAACATTTCCGTGGCGCTGAAATTTTCTCCGGAAACCCGCAAACGAACCGTCAGCTCATCAGAAAAAGCTCGCCCGCCGCTGGTCCGATCTGTCAATAAAACAGCTATCGGCTGAGGAACTTGAACAGTTTCGGCAGCTATCGATTGAAACTGAGTAGTTATCACAATCTCCTCTTCTGTTTCCGGCATATATACCTTTTCTTCCTCCGGTACCGCCGTTGTAGTCGTTACCATGGGGCCTGGCGTCACGGTCATCGGAACAAACGCTACCGCCTCTTCCTCCTCCGGTACCGCCGTTGTAGTCGTTACCATGGGGCCTGGCGTCACGGTCGTCGGGACAAACGCTACCGCCTCTTCCTCCTCCGGTACCGCCGTTGTAGTCGTTACCATGGGGCCTGGCGTCACGGTCGTCGGGGTAGTCGTCGGCGTAGTCGTCGGGGTTGTTGTCGTAACAAAAGTGGCCGCTACCACAACCAGACCTGAACCTGCGCCTATGTCAGTTTTGGCCAACCCGGCTTGAATACAGGGTGAGCCGTTTTGCAAACTAAAATTATTTTTAGAAGCATCAACAAACATCGGGTCATTATAAATATCACCCGATTTATCCTTAACATCTCCGACATAATAATTATCATTACCAAACAAACAATTATAACTGGAATAGACTAAACCAGAGCCGCGCCAAATACCTCTGTCCCCACCCACAACAATATTGTTCTTAATGTAAAATCTGGGATTATCCGCGCGACTCAAGCAATATATGCCGGCTTTCTTATTGTCAAACAAGGTATTATTGATAATTTGCGCCTCATAAGAAGAATTTTCCAGCGTCAATTTGATGCCATAATCAAACCCTTTTATCTTATTCCAGCCTATTTTCCCACTGTGGATATTATTAAAACCGTAAATCCCGTGGGTTACCCCGGTACCGTTACCCTTCTTGATCATATTTTTAACAATCAAGAAATTATCACTATTAGCGGCAATATAAATGCCGTACCGGCCGGCTTCGATAGCATTTCCCTCTATCACAATGTTTTTGCCGCCCAGGCCAATATCCCAGTTATAAATGCCAATGTTCCCTGATAAGATATTGCTTTTTATTTGACAAGCTTCACCATATTGGAATAAATACACGGCCGCACCCGAACCAACAGCCCCCCTGACGATATTCATTAAAATTAAACAATTTTTACCCCAAACCTTTATTCCATACCCTTTTGTCTCGATAAGATTATTTTGCACCGTGCAATTTTGGTTGGTTCCTATCGCATAACGCTCGCCCCCATAGCTGGTCCGCACAGTAAAACCTTCCAACGTACCACCTTTATCAAGTTCCACGACATTTACATCGGCCACTCCCGCGTCAATAATCGCTTTCTGTATTAAGGAGCTTAATAAATACACGCCAGCCCCAACTTTCAATGGAAATTTTTCTTCTTTTGCATAAGTTCCCGGTTGAACAATTACGGTATCGCCGGTCTGGGCCTGAGAAAGAGCCTGAGTTATAGTTTTAAAAGGGAGAAAAACAGTGCCGGGGTCGGAATTGTTGCCGGTTGGATTGACATAAAATACATCCGCCCGCGCCGCAGCCGCAAATATCAAACTAAAAAATAAAGCAATTACAAATTGCTTATACATGATAAAACCCTTTTTGTTTAGCTTCTTCACTTAGCGATAAATAACCATATGGAACCTATTAAGCATATTGCCTTTACCATCCACAACCTGTCCAACGTATATACCGTTAGCCGGCAACGTATTATCATCCGCTTGCGCGGCAAAAGTAACCGTGTTATATCCGGCACCCCCGCCATTCTCACCTTCGGCGATCTTCTTAGTCCAAATCGGCTGGCCGGTAGAACCGACCACATAGATCATGATACTGGTTGCTTTATTCAAAGTATAGGCAATTGTCGCGCTCTGCACCGAGGTTATTACCGGCGTCGCGACCAGCACATTACCAATCATTTGCAGCTCGGCTGTATCGGAAGAGACATTGACCTCAAGTTCTTTCTTTATCGTCTTACCCTCTACTTCACCAAATATCTCTATGTTTCTCTTTCCGGCATCCAGATTCAGACTTACCTCTTCACCTCCCGCCCCCACTGTTCCCTCTGCTACCACCTCTCCATCCACTACGATCCTGTACTTATCAAAGCCTGCCGGTATTTTTAATTTGACCAAATTATCTACATAATCTCCAGTTTTTTTAACTCCTCCATCTTGGGCTCCTTCCACTACCAGCTCATTCTTATATTCCGCGTCTGTTTTCTCTTTTGTGGTTTTAAAGATATACGTCGTATTAGCGGACACGGTTACTCCCTCATTGTCCAGCGCGAATCCAGTTATAGTTAAGGTGTAAGTTGTATCATAAGCAAACGCCGGCGCTGGCCTCAAGGTTAAGGCTTTACGATTGTCCGACAACTCATAAGCATGCGCGACACTGGGACTTATTGCCACACGTAATGTTTCAGGCTTTATCTTGGACTGCCACCTGATTACCACTGGGTGTGTCACTGATACTCCACCAAAACCTTCACCAAATTCAGATCTTACTGTCACTACTTCTGTATCCTCCGGTCCAAGCAAAATGCTCATAACCGCACTCGCGGGAGAGCGATTGCCGGCAGAATCTTCCGCCTGAACGGATACCTCATGCACCCCTGGGCCAACCACCGCGACTGCCGCATCTTGTATGGCGGCTACGCTGAAACTTGTCCCAACTACATAGAACACATACGGATCACTCTGGATCGTAACTTTATATCTAACCGCGCCTGGAACCGCAGGCCAGGAGACGGTATCACCATCTCTGCTCGGTAAACCAGGCGCATCCGGCGGTGTGTTATCGTAATAAAAGCCTATCTCCTGATCTAAAATGTTGCCGGCTTTATCAACCGCCTTGGCCCTGGCATAATATGTTCCGTCTACCCAGGTCGGCATGGTTACGTTACTCTCCCAGGTCACTTCATTACTGCCTGTTGTTACCAGGTGAGTCGTGGCCAGCCACCGCGCCGTTGTTGCGTCCCAATTTGTTCCATTCCAATAATGACTATCACTCCCCCGCCTCAAACTAAATATCGTAGTGTTGGCCGCTAAACCCGCGCCATAGAGATCATCGGCAGATCTCCCTTTAAATATCAACGGCATACTGGTCGCGTTGTAATAAGCTTCGGGTGAGGGGGTGGTTACCTCGGCCGTTCTTGGCGCTCCGGTGTCTATCACTATTGCCTTGTTGTAATCCAACGAGCCGCTTCCTCCAGGCGCTGGCAACACCACCGACGCGTCGTTGCCTGATGTACCTTTAATTGTGCCGCCGCTATTCAGCCCAAGAGATGTGCTCGACACATAACCCAAATCACTGCTCCAATCTCCCGCTTCTACCGTATACACAAAGGTCAGGGTTGTTGTGCCGCTGCCGCTTTCGTAAGTCGCGTAACGATCTGTTGTCCCAGTCTCTAATACTAAGCGCGGCTGGCCGGTAACTTCCACTGTCTCTGTAAAAACTATATTGATGGGAATAACTTCTCCCGTAGTGTAATATCCATCATTTTTGGACGACGTAACATTGCTGACACTGGGCGATCCGATGTTAACCACAAAACTTCTGGCGGTGCTTTTAGCGCCCCAATTACCGGCTCCATCTTTGGCTCTGACTTCCCACATATGCGTGCCAGCGCTTAATTCTCCGGCTGTGTAAGAAACGGTCGCATCCTGCGTTACCAATATCCCATCTAATGTTATCTCATAACTGGCTATGCCGGATAAATTATCTGTGGCTGACCACGTCAAGGTCGGTGTAGTATCACTGGTGGAAGCGCCATTAGCCGGGCTGCTTAAACTCGGCGTGCCAGGGTTCGTTGTATCAATCACGAGCGCCTTGTTAGCCCCCAAT
>METP01000029.1 GCA_001771365.1 candidate division WOR-1 bacterium RIFCSPLOWO2_02_FULL_46_20
TTTAGCCTGGGACACCCAAATCGCAACTTTTTACGAGGGAAATTAGCTCATTTTGAGGCAAGTGCGGAAGTCAGGAGCGCTTTTTCTCCCACCCCTTCCCGTCTGGCTTTTTCGATTAGTTCGTCATACAGCATAATATCACATTCCCTAAATGGGACAATATTGTCTTTGTTCTGAAACATAATCTGCGGCTTGTCAGGCGGTATTTGTTACTTCAAAATTGATATAAAACTGCAATTTTCCGGGGGAGGCGTCGATAGATATTGTGAGAAACCCAGGCTAATTAGTTGCCTTTTGAATCCGTTTTATCTCTTTGGTGTGTCCGCTTATCGGATCAATCTTTAGGAATACGGCATTAAATAGTCCTGTTCCCGATTCTGTCGGTTCAAACTTTTCCGGAATTTGAGTAAGGAAGCGCTTAATAATAGCCTCCCGGTTCATCCCGATAATTGATTCGTAAGCCCCGCACATGCCGGCATCGGAAATGAAGGCAGTTCCATCAGGTAGAATCCTCTCATCCGCAGTCATCACATGAGTGTGTGTGCCCAAAACTGCTGAAACTCGGCCGCTTAAATGCCAGGCCAAAGCACATTTTTCTGAGGTTGCCTCCGCATGCATATCAACGATCACTACATTTGTCTTAAATGAAGGGAGGAGTTTATCAATGGTTTGAAAAGGGCAGTCCAGCGATTTCATAAAAGTTCTGCCGGACAAATTTGTGATGGCAATTCTTGCGCCGTTTTTTTCCACAATCAAATGGTCTTGGCCCGGAACCCCCGGAGGATAATTGGCCGGACGGATAACCAGGGGGAGCTTATCAATGATTTTTTTTTGGATAAGCTCCTTTTTATCCCAAACATGGTTGCCCATGGTAATAGCTCCGACACCCATTCCCAGTAATTCATTGTAAACTATTTCGGTAATGCCGTAGCCGTGAGCGGAATTTTCACCATTGGCAATAATCAGGTCGGGGGCAAGTTCTCTTTTTAACTCAGGCAGAACCTGCCGGCAAACCTGCCTGCCCAATTTCCCGATTATATCCCCGATGAATAGTACTTTAATCATTATTTGGCAGTATCGGTGGCTCGTGTTTCTCGGATAACCACAACCCTAACTTCACCCGGATATTCAAGCTCAGTCTCGATCTTCTTGGCTATGTCGTGAGCCAGCTTTGTCGCCTGGGCGTCATCAATCTTATCCGGCTGTACAATAACCCTGACTTCGCGGCCGGCCTGGATAGCATAGCATTTTTCAACTCCGGCAAAGTCCTTGGCCAAAGTTTCCAGTTTTTCCAGACGTTTAACGTAAGCTTCCAGGGTGTCGCGTCGGGCGCCCGGTCTGGCCGCGGAAATTGCATCGCAGATTTGCACAATAACAGCCTCAACAGTTCTGGTATCCACAGCCCCATGGTGGGCCTCAATCGCGTGCAGCACTTCAGGGGCTTCCCCGGCTTTTTGCGCAAACATAACGCCAAGTTTAATGTGGGTGCCTTCCACTTCCTGGTCTATGGCTTTACCAATATCATGCAGAAGCGCGGCCCGTTTGGCCAGGTTGACGTTGACTCCCAGGTCAGTGGCTAGCATGCCGGCCAGGTGTGCCATTTCGATAGAGTGCTGCAGCACATTCTGGCCGTAACTGGTTCTGTAATGGAGTCGGCCAAGCAGTTGAATGAGCACTGACGGCAATCCGCGCACGCCGGTTTCAATCGCCGCCTGTTCGCCGTATTCCATCATGGCCGCCTTGATCTCATCTTTGGCTTTATTGAACATTTCTTCAACTCTGGCCGGGTGGATTCTCCCGTCTACAATAAGTTTTCTTAAGGTGAGACTGGCAATTTCGCGGCGCAAAGGATTAAAGCTGGAAAGGATAACCGCTTCCGGCGTATCATCGACAATAAGGTCGACCCCGGTCAAAGTTTCAAACGCACGGATGTTTCTCCCTTCACGCCCGATGATTCTACCCTTCATATCGTCTGAGGGGAGCGCGACCACACTGGTGGCGGTTTCGATCACGTGGTCAACAGAGCAGCGCTGGATGGCAGTGGCCAGGATTTCTTGGGCCTTCTTATCGGATTCGCTTTTGATTTTTTCTTCGTTAGCCTTTATTTTTTCGGCCGCTTCCTTTTCCAGCTCCTTGTCTAATTTTAACAAAAGTTCTTTTTTGGCATCTTCCTTGGAGAGAGTAGCCGCTTTTTCCAGGGCTTCCATGAATTGTTCCTTGGCTTTTAATAGACCTTCCTTAAGTATTTGGGCTTCTTCTTGGAATTTAGCAATCTTCTTTTCTCGGGTTTCGATCTCTTGTTCTTTGCCCTCCAATCGGTCTTCTCGGGCGTCCAGCCTTTTTTCTATCCCCGACAACTCTGCTTTTCTTTCTTTTGTCTCTCTTTCAAATTCCTTTCTTAACTTGAGGGCTTCGTCTTTGGACTCAAGCAAGGCCTCTTTTCTAATCTTGTCCGCCTCTTTTTTGGCTTCCTCCAAAAGATGCTTGGCTGATTCTTCGGCAATTCTGACTTTTTGTTCGGCCATCTGTCGGCGGATAATCAAAAAGATTATGGCCAGGCCAAAGACAACCAACGCGGCGCTAACAATATATATTAATGTGCTGAATTCCATTATTATTCCTCCTTGTTCTTATGAGTTTACTGACGCGATTGCTTTGCGTACCTCATTTTCCATTTTATTGGCGATTTTAC
Organism: candidate division WOR-1 bacterium RIFCSPLOWO2_02_FULL_46_20; assembly: GCA_001771365.1. Lineage (GTDB taxonomy): Bacteria > Margulisbacteria > WOR-1 > O2-12-FULL-45-9 > O2-12-FULL-45-9 > O2-12-FULL-45-9-A. The sequence goes on from METP01000029.1 coordinate 2,693, forward strand.
CGTTTTCCTTTAAATAAGTTAGTGTGCTTTCAAATCCTTGTCCTAACTTCTCTCCGTTATAGGAATACCAGGAGCCGCTTTTTTGGGCTATTTCTAATAGAATAGCCTGGTCCAAAATATCCGCTTCTCTCAGAATGCCTTGTCCGTGGATCAGGACGAAGGTGGCTTGGCGAAATGGGGCGGCCACTTTATTTTTTACCACTTTTACTTTAACTCGTGTCCCAATGATTTTCTCTCCCTCCTTTATTTTTTCTGCTGCTCTAACATCCAACCTGACAGAGGAGTAGAATTTTAACGCTCTCCCTCCAGGGGTGGTTTCGGGGTTGCCAAACATAACGCCGATTTTTTCACGCAGCTGGTTTATGAAGATCATAGAGGTTTTGGATTTTGATATCACGGCAGTAAGTTTTCTAAGGGCTTGTGACATTAAGCGAGCCTGCAGCCCCATTTGCGCGTCACCCATTTCTCCTTCAATTTCTTTTTTGGGGACCAGGGCGGCGACTGAATCGATAACTATAATATCAATGGCGCCAGAACGTATCAGGGTTTCAGCAATCTCCAGGGCCTGTTCACCGTAATCTGGTTGGGAAATCAGCAGATTGTTAACATCCACACCTAATCTTTTGGCATAGACGGGATCCAGGGCATGTTCCGCGTCAATAAATGCCGCGATCCCTCCTTTTTTTTGGGCTTCGGCTATGGTATGCAAAGAAACTGTGGTTTTGCCGCCGCCTTCCGGACCATAAATTTCGGTAACACGACCCCGGGGAATCCCGCCAACTCCCAAAGCCAGATCAAGAGACAGGGCGCCGGTAGAGATTACTTCTATGTTGAGTTTTTTACTGTCACCCATTTTCATAATCGAGCCTTTACCAAAATTCTTTTCAATCTGTGTAATCGCGATACCGAGTGCTTTATTTTTTTCGTCGCTCATAACTTTACCTCCTTTATTTGATAACTTCGTCGCCACCCAGGTGTAGCCAAAGTAATCCCAGGGTAGCTTGCGCGGCTTTCTCCTGTATCTCTTTTCTGGTTCCCTGTAAGTTAAGCTCTTTCCACTCTGTCCCATTATTCGCAGCCAGGGCAATGTAAACCCTGCCGACCGGGGCGGGGGGTACGGGAGTGGGGCCGGCAGCTCCGGTTGAAGCCAGGCCAATATCTGTATTAAATCTTTTTCTGATTTCTTCAGCCATGGCTACGGCTGTTTCTTTGCTGACAATGCCATGTTGGTTGATGAGCGAAGCCGAAACGCCCAGCTGCACAACTTTAATGCGGGTGTGGTAGCAGACAAGGCCTCCGATAAAGTAATCGGAACTGCCAGGCACGCTGGTGAGCCGGCTGGCGATTAACCCGCCGGTAACAGATTCCGCGACCGAAAGAGTCTGCTTATTATTCTTAAGCAGATCACCGACCTGTTTGTCGGTTATCTTGCCAATTACAGAGAGGATCCTGGTAAAAAAATCCTCTAATTTAATTTCAACTGGTTTAATATCTTGCTCTGCCACAGATAGTTGCCGCCTGAAATCAGCGAGAAAACTACCGCCGCCCAGAGCATTCCAGCAGCCAAAGGTAAACGAAGCGTCAGCATAAAAACCGCAATCATTTGGCTTACTGTTTTCCATTTGGCTAGCGGGCTGGCAGCGATAATTTCTCCGGATTTTGCCGTATAAATTCTGATTCCCGAAACTAATAATTCTCGGGTTGTAATGATTACGACCGGGAGTGAATCTGCTTTTCCCAGTCCGACTAAAGTAATCAACACACATATAACAAGGACCTTATCCGCCAGGGGATCAAGAAGCTTTCCCAGATCCGAGACCTGGTTATAGCGTCTGGCAATATAACCATCAATGGCATCTGAGAATGAAAGAAGAAGGAATATCATGGCAGCAAGACCATACAATCTAAAGAGCAAAAAGCTAATTACCAGAGGGATGGCCGCGATTCTGGCCAGGGTAACGCGATTTGCTATGGTCAAGCTAAACATCCGACGAGATCGTAAGTTTTAGCGCCAGTGACGCGGACCTTAACAAGCTCACCCGGTGTTAAAATTCTGCTCGATCTGACAAACACTGAACCGTCAATATCCGGAGCATCCATGTAGGTGCGGCCGATAAAACCACCGCGAACCTCTCTTTCGATTATTGCAGCCAGTGTTTTTCCGATCAATTTTTTGTTCAGCCCCTTAGAGATGCGAGCCTGAACCCGCATCAGTTTATGAAACCTTTTCCCGGAACCCTGCTGCCCCTTCATTTTGCTGGCAGGAGTTCCTTCTTCTCTCGAGTAGGTAAAGATTCCCAGTCGGTCGAACTTTACCTCTTTTATGAAATCCGACAGCTCTTGGAATTCACACTCGCCTTCACCGGGAAAACCGACGATCAGCGAAGTCCTTAAGGCTATCTTGCGCCTCCTAACTTTTGAGATCAATATTTTAAGATCTTGACGCGTATAGCGCCTGTTCATCAACTTCAGTATTTTATCATTGCAGTGCTGGATTGGCAAGTCAATATACTTAACAATCTTTTTCTCCCTTGCCATAACATCGAGCAACCTATCTGTGATATGGGTCGGGTAGGCGTACAGGATGCGTATCCAGCGAACACCCTTAATCCTTGCTGTTTTTTGCAGAAGGGCAGGGAAATTCGGATAGGCTGCCGTGTCCTGCGCGACAAAAATAATCTCTTTGACCCCTGTTTTGGCTACAAGTTTTACTTCATTCAAAACATCTTTTATCGGCCTGATTTTTAAAGAGCCTCGGATAGAGGGGATGGTGCAATATGAGCAACAGTTGTTGCATCCTTCGGCTATTTTGACATATGCGAGCCAGGGTGAAGTTGCTTTTATCGCCTTTTTACTGAATTTCGTTGGTGTCCCGATAAAGGCATCAACCTGGGGGAGGAGTTTTGGCAATTCGTTTTTGTATCTTTGCGGCAGGCAACCAGCGACAACCAGTTGTTTCTTGTATTTTGCCAGTCTTTTGATCGTATCAATAGATTCTTTGGTGGCCGATTGAATAAACGCGCAGGTGTTGACGAGAATTAGGTCGGCTTTGGCTGGTTTGTCAGTAAATGAATATCCTTCCTGGACAAGTTTAGCCATGATCGACTCTGTATCGGTTAAATTTTTAGGACAACCCAGGGAAACGATGTGGGCTTTCATCTATAATTTTCAAACTGCAGTTCAATGGGCAGGTTGGCGGCCTTGATCTTTTGCATAACGGTCTGGAGATCGTCTATTTTCTTGGCCGAGACCCGGATCTCGTCTCCCTGGATCTGTGCCTGGACCTTTAGGCCGGAGGCTTTGATTAGCTTTGTGACTTCTTTGGCTTTTTCCTGGGGAATGCCTTGTTTGATAGTGATAGATTGTTTAACTGTGCCGCCGAGCGATTCTTCAAGTTTGCCGTATTCCAGGAATTTTAGCGGCACTTTGCGTTTAACCAGCTTATCTTGCAGTACATTGGCAACACTCCTGGCCTTGTATTCGTCTTCGGCAGTTATCTTTAAATTACCGCCATCTTTTTCAATCTTGCTGATGCTCCCTTTAAAATCAAAGCGGGTAGCGATCTCTTTCATGGCCATCTGGATGGCATTTTCGATTTCCTGGATATTGGGTTTGCTGACTATATCAAACGAATGATCTTGTGCCATGCTGATATTATACTATATTTTATTGACGAGCGAAACGATGCGATGAACACTTGTCATTAGCTCGGCAGCCAGGATAGCGGCCAGACGAATCTCAATATACTCAGGGCTTAAAGCTTGGGTGACTAAACCTGTATTCCTAAACATGAATTGTAACAAATCGACAATTGAGAACGCGTGTTGGTTTTTAAGATGAGCAAAATAATCATAGTCAATGTCCAAAATGCGCTGGTTTCTGGGGAGGCTTGTAAAAATGGTTCTATCAAAACCGGCGACTTGTTGTTCGGAAACTTTTGTAACGGTTATGTGGGGGAAGGCTTTTATTAAGTCCCTTTCATTTCCATTGATAAACATTGGTCCGGGGGAGGAGGTGAACCAGACAATATGAGCAACATCTCCTCGTCTAACCATTTCCCAGATGAAGCTTTCTTCGTTGTATGCGCTGGAAAAAAATCGAAAAAGAGCTTCGAGTGAATCATCTAAAGGTTTGCCGCAGCTTTCCATATCCGGATGAGCGTCAAAATGGAAAAGGGTCGCTCCTTTGGCCATTACATCAAATTCAATGGCTTCGGCGGCCGCATATGCAGTGCCCGAATGATGTTCGAACAAGTAGGCTGGGACTCCTGCAATATCGAGGAGTAGATTCTGATCGCGTCTCATCAGAACCGCTGGATCCAAATCTTCTATTCCACCAACGACCAGAGGGGTATAGCCAGCTCCTCTATCAGAGAATCTGTTAATTAAACGTCCTCTCGAGGGATCGTGTTGGTAAATCTCGCTAAATTGTTTTGATCCAGCGTAAGGATTAAATTGACCGTGCTGTGTAATTCTCATCTATTATGTTATCGTATAAGTTATTGGAAATTTCAGCTATAATTAAATTTATTATATGAAAACCCGTTTGCAAAAATATATGGCTGAATGCGGAGTCGCTTCCCGTAGAAATGCGGAAAAATTGATTGTTGATGGCAAAGTAACGGTTAACGGCGAAGTGGTGACTCAACTTGGGATAAAAATTGATCCTGCTTCAGATAAAATTTCTGTAGCAGGCAAACCGTTTAAGCAAAAAGAAAAGAAAGTGTATATAAAATTACACAAACCGCGCGGTTATGTGAGCTCGTGCTTTCATCCGGGGCATGAAACTATTATGGAGCTGGTCAAAGATATTCCTTATAGGCTCTATCCGGTTGGGCGTCTTGATAAAAACTCCGAAGGGTTAATGATTCTAACCAATGATGGGAATCTGGCCAATCGTCTGACGCACCCGCGCTATGAACACGAAAAAGAGTATGAGGTTGTGGTGCGCAATCCAATCTCCGATGCTGAGCTTGAGCAACTAAGCCAGGGAGTTAGGATTGAAGGTAAAAAGACGCTGCCGGCCAAAATTAGCAGAATGGATGCGCGAAGTTTTCGCATAATATTAAGAGAAGGCAAGAAAAGGCAACTCAGGCGGATGCTGGAAATGGTTGGCAATACAGTGGAGCGCTTGAAGAGGATCCGAATTCAAAATATTCAATTAGGGCAGTTGCCTCTGGGGAAACATGCTCCTTTAACTTCTTCTGAACTTCAGAATATGTTATAATCTTCCTGATATGCCAATTATCGTACATAAATATGGGGGAACTTCGGTTGGGACCCCTGAAAAAATAAAAAATGTCGCCCGGAGAGTAAAAAACATTAGAAATAAAGGTAATCAAGTTGTTGTTATTGTCTCAGCCATGGGACATGCCACCGATGAGCTGATTGACCTCATGCAGCAGGTTACTGCTAATCCTGACCCTCGGGAATACGATATGTTAGTTTCCACTGGCGAACAGGTTTCAGCCGCGCTTTTGGCTATGGCACTTCAAGATATTGGTTGCCCGGCCATCTCTTTAACCGGTGGGCAAGCCGGGGTTCATACGGAAGATATTTATAAGAAGGCCCGTATTAAGCACGTCCATCTCGAGCGTTTGGAACAAGAATTAAAAGCCGGTAAGGTTGTTGTTATAACTGGTTTTCAGGGTATTGATAGTAAGGGTGATATTATTACGATCGGCAGAGGGGGGTCTGATACCTCGGCTGTCGCGATTGCGGCAGCTTTGAAGGCAGAGGTCTGCGATATTTATACCGATGTGGATGGAGTTTATACCACCGATCCGAGGATTGTCCCGGAAGCGAAGAAGCTCGAATTTATTTCCTATGAAGAGATGCTGGAGCTGGCCAGCCTGGGCGCTCAAGTGCTGCATCCCCGATCAATCGAGTGTGCCAGTATATACGGGATAGTTATCCATTTGCGTTCCAGCCTGAAAGAGGATGAGGGAACGCTGATTATGTCGGCCAAAAACATCAAGAAAACTTAAGGGGGATCGAAATGGAAAAGAGAGAAACAGTCAGAGGTATTGCTCTTGACGAAAACATTGCCAAAATTGGTATTCTTAAGGTGCCGGATAAGCCGGGCGTTGCCGCAAAGCTTTTTGGCGCTTTGGCTGCCGAGAGTATTAATGTTGATATGATTGTCCAGAGTGTTCACTCAACCGGTGAGCTGGCTGATATAGCTTTTACGGTTGATCATCCGGACTTGAAGAAGGCCGTCCAGGTTACGGAGAAGTTGGCCAAAGAGTTTAAAGCCCAAGGGGTTATTTCTGACGGGGAGGTTTGCAAAGTTTCGTTAGTTGGGATTGGGATGGTCAGCCAACCGGGCACTGCTGCCAAGATGTTTAAGATACTATCCGAGAATGACATTAACATTCAAATGATCTCGACTTCTGAAATTAAGGTTTCCTGCATTATCAAAAAAGCTCTGGGCAGGCAAACTGTTCAATTGCTGCACAAGGCGTTTGGTTTAGAAGACTAATCTTGTGGAACCTTTTTTAATTGTTATTCTTGCCTACTTGTTGGGATCCATCCCCTTTAGCCACATATTTCCAAAGTTAAAAGGCAAAGATGTGCGTGAGAGCGGGACCAAAAATGTTGGAGCAACTAATGCTTTTGTCGTCGCGGGCCCGCTAATGGGGGCTTTGGCCCTGGTCGGTGACCTTGCCAAAGGATATTTGCCGGTTGCCCTGGCCCAATATTATAATTTAGATTCCCGGGTTGTGGTTTTTACCGGTTTGGCTGCTGTTCTTGGCCATGATTTTTCTTTGTTCTTAAAATTTAGAGGGGGCAAAGGTGTTGCGACAACCGGGGGCGTATTCTTAGCTATTGAACCATTATTTGCTGTTATTATAATGCTGCTTTGGGTTCTAATAATTCTTGTTACCCGTTACTTTATCCCATCCACTATTATAATATTAGGGATCGTTCCGGTTATAATGTATGTTTTGGGCAAAAGAGTCGAGTTTATTGTTTTTGCTATCCTGGCCTTTGTTTTAGCGCTATATACTCACCGGGAAGATATTAAGCGTTTCTTCGCCGGCCAGGAACTCAAGATGCCTGAAGCAGTTAAACACTACCTGAATAAGTGATATAATAAAAGAAAATCGGAGCATGGCTCAGTTTGTCCCGTTTTTCTGCGAAGCAGAAAAACGAGGATCCCGTCGGTTTCACTATTAATATATAATAATGACCGACGGGAGTAGAGCGCCTGGTTAATTATTTTATAGCATGTTTTTTGTTTATATATTAAGAAGTAGAAAAAATGGAAAATACTATGTCGGTTCTACGCATCATTTAGAGGATCGCTTGAGCGAGCATAATTCTGGTAAAACAAGAAGTACAAGGGGAATGATTCCGTTTGAAGTTGCGTATACAGAAGGTTATTCAACTAATAGTGAAGCGAGAAAGCGGGAGTCTTACATAAAAGGGCGAAAAAGTCGCAAATATATAGAATCTCTGATAAAGTTAAAAGAAGAAAATCGGAGCATGGCTCAGTTTGGTAGAGCGCCTGGTTCGGGACCAGGAGGCCGTGGGTTCAAATCCCGCTGCTCCGACCATTCAGAAATCCCATCGGCTATAACATTTTCGAGGGCAATGGCTGCCACGGCAAAATCGTAATCATTGGCCCTTGCCGGGCTTTTATATAATGAAGACTCAAACAGATATAATTTACCTATCCCGAATTCTTTAGCAATGTTAATCGCTTTATCAAGTTCTCTTTTTGGTATCATGATTCTCCTCCTTTGCGGAAAAAATAAAGTGAAATTTCCCAAAACACCTGCCGATCATATATTGTAGATGATTTAAGCCCCGAAGTAAACCACTACACCTAAATTAGGTGTGGTGGTAAAGGTTGGGGCAAGGGGGAAAAGAAAATGGCTGGATTGAGAGTAAATATAGAAGGTTTGCGATTCCGCGCATCAGATGGGAAATTAGGGGCTGCCGATCAATTGAGGATTGTGAACCAAAGGTTATCAAACCCCGCAGCGTTAAGACTCCGCGCCGGAGATTCGCCGGCGGCTTTGGCTGAGATAATAAGCCAACGCCAGCCAGTAGCATTAAAAATCAGTGAAGTGGATAATGCTTCTGCGGCGGCAGAAGTCGGCGCAGCCGCTGTTTCTCAAGCTTCTAAAATAGGACTTCCGAAAATGATCGATGACTCCCGATTGCCTTTTAAGGTTGCCAAGGGGGTGGTTCCTGGATCGTTGTCAAATGGCAGAACAGTTGCGGCAGAGATCAACAGGCAAAACCCTGGCAGCAATCTCAGGGTTCCAACCGAACCAGAATTGGAGATGTTAAACAGATTGCTTGGAGATCAGCTAGAAGGCACAGAATATTGGATATGGACAGGAACGGAGCATGGGGATTATCCGGGGCAATTTGTTCTCCGCCCCCTGGGCGACGACCGCCGCTACTGCGGCGATCCTGACTATCGCTACGGCGACGATGCGGTTCGGTTCGTTGAGGACAGATAATTACTCTTTATTCTTTGGTTCTTTTACCCTCACACCAAACATTTTGGTGTGAGGGTTTACCCTTTAGGGGTGGGGTGGCCGGAAAATTTAGGATATGGAAGGCCCTAAAGTAATAACCTCGGCCTACGATTTCATCAAGTGGGCGATTCCTCACCTGACTTCCGCACTTGCCTCAAAATGAGCTAATTTCCCTCGTAAAAAGTTGCGATTTGGGTGTCCCATTGCGGAAGTCAGGAAATCTGCCTGCCGGTAGGCAGGCAAGCCAGAATCCGCATCTTCAAGGAGATGCGGAGCGCGCGAAATTAAGTCCAGGGCTTATTCCTGAGCTGGGCATCCTATAAAAGAATTTGCCCCGATAGGGAATCGGGGCAGGCCGCCAAAGCGCTATGCAATGGTAGCGTTTTATATTATAATGCGTTAAATCGGTTCGGATATTTTCGTATAAGGTCGACCATTAGGAGGTAATTATGGACTGGGGAATGGAAAATAGATTAAATCAATTAATGCCGGAAGGGAAATGTTTCTTTATGCCGATCGATCACGGGTATTTTCAGGGGCCAACCAGGTGTCTGGAAAAACCGGGGGAAACGATCAAGCCATTACTGCCGTATGTCGATGCCCTGTTTTGCACTCGCGGCGTGTTGCGCTCTGCTATTGCTGCCAAGATTGATAAACCAATTGTCCTGCGCGTTTCCGGTTGTACCAGTATGGCGGGCAAAGATCTGGCCAATGAAGAGATTACTACTTCCATTGATGACATTATCAGGGTTAATGCGGCGGCGGTTGGTGTTTCGGTGTTTATCGGCAGCGAGTATGAAAGACAAACATTATTGAATTTAACTAAAATGGTCAATGAGTGTGAAAAATATGGCATTCCGGTTATGGCGGTAACCGCGGTTGGTCGAGAAACGGAGAAGATGGAAGCCCGTTATCTGGCTTTAGCCTGCCGTATTTCTGCGGAGCTTGGCGCTAAAGTAGTGAAAACTTACTGGTGCAAAGATTTTGAAAAAATTATCGAGGGTTGCCCGGTCCCGGTAATTATAGCCGGCGGCCCAAAGTGTGAAACCGAGAAAGAGGTTTTTGAATTCGTCCACGATGGCATGAAAAAAGGCGCGGTTGGCATCAATTTAGGCCGCAATGTTTGGCAAGCTCCGCAGCCGGTAGCTTCAGCCAAAGCTTTGCAGGCCATTATTCACAATAATGCCTCGGTTAAACATGCGCTTGAGATATATAACGAAACGTGCAAGTAGCTGTCTACTACAATAATAACGACATCCGCCTGGAAGAGCGGCCCAAACCTAAAATTAAGGCTGGCGAACTGCTGGTCAAAGTAATGTCCAGCGGTATTTGCGGCACAGATGTCATGGAGTGGTACCGCGTAAAGAAAGCCCCGCGGATTTTAGGCCACGAAATAGCCGGCGAGATAGTTGAATCCCTGTCAGATAAGTACCAGGTCGGCCAACGGGTCTTTGTCAGCCACCATGTTCCCTGTGATAATTGTAAATATTGTTTAGCCGGCAATCAAACTGCCTGTGATACCCTTCATCAAGGCAATTACGACCCCGGCGGCTACAGTGACTTTGTCAGAATCCCCAGGATAAATGTTGAAAAAGGAACTTATGTTTTGCCGGACAGTGTTTCTTATGACGAAGGGACGATGATTGAGCCGCTGGCGTGTGTGGTAAGAGGGCAGAGGGTTATTGATGTTAAAGCCAGGCAGACTGTTTTGGTCCTGGGCAGCGGGCTTTCTGGCTTGCAGCATATTTTATTGGCAAAATTAAAGGGCGCGGCGGTTATTGCTACGGATATAAATGATTACAGGCTAAAAAAGGCCAGGGAATTTGGCGCAGACCGGGTAATAAACGCCAGGGAAAAACTGGCCGTCAAAGCTGACCGGGTGATTGTGTGCACAGGCGCCCTGGCGGCTGTTGAGCAAGCGTTTAGCTGCGTTGATAAGAAAGGGATCATCCTTCTTTTTGCGATCCCCAATAAAAATATTGAATTGCCGACCGCAGACTTTTGGCGCAATGAGTTAGCCATTATTTCCTCCTATGGAGCGGCGCCAGCTGATTTGGCAGAAGCTCTGGAATTGATCACGACTAAAAAAATTAATGTTGCCGGCCTGATCACTCATCGGCTGCCGCTCAAAGACATTCAAAAAGGGTTTAAGATTGTAGCCGCAGCTGGGGAGTCGTTAAAAGTTGTGTTGGAGCCGCAGACAAAAAATGTTGGGATATTTGCATCATGACACAGCGTGAAAAGTGGGGGACCAAATTAGGGGTGATTATGGCGGTGGCGGGATCAGCTGTGGGGTTAGGCAATTTTCTACGCTTTCCTGTCCAGGCGGCCCAGCATGGCGGGGGCGCTTTTATGATCCCTTATTTTCTGGCTTTTATTCTTCTGGGGATTCCCTTGATGTGGATCGAGTGGGCGATTGGCCGCCATGGGGGTCTTTTTGGCCACGGCACAGCCCCGTTTATTTTTCCGCGCCTGGCCCAAAACCGGTTTGTGAAATATCTGGGTGTGATCGGTATTTTTGGTCCACTGGTCATTTTCATATACTATATCTATATTGAGTCCTGGCTCTTGGGTTATGCTTTTTTTGCTTTAACCGGCAAGCTGCTTTCCCTGGCCACCCCCGAATCCATGACCGGTTTTCTTCTGGCCTATCAGGGACTGGCGCCGGGCAGTAATATTCTGACCGCTTATTTCTTTTTCCTGGTTACTTTTGTCCTTAATGGCTTGATCATTTACCGGGGAATTAGAGGCGGCATTGAAAAACTCTGCAATATTGCCATGCCGCTGCTTTTTACCTTTGCGCTGATAATCCTGCTGCGGGTTTTATCAATGGGTCCCGGAGTGCTCGACGGTTTGGGATTCTTGTGGAATCCGGATTTTTCGGCTTTGGTTGATGCAAAGGTTTGGCTGGCTGCCGCCGGCCAAGTGTTATTTACTCTTTCAGTCGGCATTGGCGTGATTATGACCTATGCCAGCTATCTTTCGCATGGTGATGACATTGTTTTGTCCGGGTTAACCGCGGCTTCAACAAATGAATCAGCCGAAGTTGTCCTGGGCGGTTCCATTGTGATACCGGCGGCTTTTGCTTTTTTGGGCGTGGCTGGTGCTCAGGCGGCCGCGCGGAGCGGCGCCTTTAATCTTGGTTTTGTCACTATGCCGGTAATCTTTGGCCATATCCCTTTTGGCCAGATCATCTCTTTTTTATGGTTTGCCTTGCTGTTTTTGGCTGGCATTACTTCCTCGGTTTCGTTGATGGAGCCAGCCGTGGCTTTTGTGCGGGACGAGTTCAGGGTTGAACGTAAAATCGCGGCCAAACGTCTTTTGTTGCTGACTTTTGTTCTTTGTCAATTTCCCATTATGTTTTTGGGCCAGGGGGTCTTGGATGAGCTGGATTTTTGGGCCGGTACTTTTTGTCTGGTTGTTTTTGCCACTATAGAAGTATTTTTATTTATCTGGGTTTTTGGTATGGATAAAGCCTGGACCGAAATGCATCATGGCGCGGAACTTAAGATCCCGCGCGTTTACCGCTTTATTATGAAGTATATCACCCCAGCGTTTTTACTTTTTGTGCTGGTTTTTTGGTTCATCCAACAAGGCTGGGCAACTATTCTCATGCAAGGAGTAGGGGAAGCCAATCGGCCTTATGTACTGGCTACCCGGATTGGCTTGATCGTGCTGTTTGCCGGAATTGCCTATTTTGTGAGAAAAGCTTGGTATAATCAAAAAATTTCAGGGGAAATAACATGACCCTTTACGGCTGGCTCTTTATGGGTGTTTCCTGGATCCTGATAATTGGCTTGACCGTTTTTTGCTTTTATCGGGTTCTGGTGGAAAAGGAAGAGGATTTATAGCCCTCCACCAAACGTCATTCTGGTTGGCCTTGACTTTCCACCTGCTTCGTTGCTATACTTGGTTTATCATGCTAAGGCAGCATAAGAAGTCCCAATATTATACCTTTATGATAGTGCCCCACGATGCCGGAGGACGCACCTTAAGCGTAAAAATACCTGCATTATGGCTTAAAATGGTGACCGGGGTGACTATTTTTTCTATCCTGATGTTTACTTCTTTGCTGGTTTATTCTTCCATGTTGTCGCGCCGTCTGGTGCATTATCATAAGGCTATCGCCAAGAATGTTGAACAAAAGGAAGTAATTGAAAGTTTTGGCTTGGAAGCAGCCAAAGTTAACCAGGCCATTGCCGAGCTGCGTCATGAGGATAATCAACTAAGAAAGCTTCTTGGTTTAAAGAGCTGGAAGAGTAAAATACAACTTACCAATAACTATAATGGTGAAGGTGAAGATGTAACCCGGGGATTAAAAGTGGCTGACGTTAATATAACAGAACGAAAACGGAGCTATGAAGAGCTTAAATCCTGGGTTAATACGGTCCGCAACCGTTTTGCTACCACCCCTTCCTCCTGGCCGTTGTACGGTAGCATCGTCTCTGGCTTTGGTTATCGTGTTTATCCCTGGAGAGGTTTTCATAGTGGACTTGATATCTCGGGGCAGTATGGAGCCTCTGTCAGGGCAACTGCCGATGGCACGGTTAGTTATGCCGGGTGGAGAAATGGCTTTGGCAAAACTGTGGAGATAAGTCATGGATACGGCATAGAAACCCTTTATGGCCATGCTTCACGTTTGGCGGTAAGTGTTGGCCAGAGGGTCAAAAAAGGGCAGGTTCTCTGTTATATCGGTACTACGGGCTATTCAACCGGACCACATCTGCACTATGAAGTAAGGAAAGGTAATAACCCTACCAATCCAGTGGCTTTTTTAGGGCTCAATATCCTAAGCGCCAGCAAAGTTTGGAGGCAATAGTAAAATGGGATTTTTTAGCGGAGAGAAGAGGGGAGTGGAATATCACGCGGTTGACACGATTATCGGAGAGAAAGCCAGATTTAAAGGCGAATTATCTTCTTCCGGCTCGGTTAGCATTAATGGTGAGTTTGAAGGCAAGCTAAAAACAGAGGGGGAACTGATTATTGCCCGCGGAAGTAAGGTGTCGGGGAATGTGCGGGGTGGTAGTGTGGTTGTTTCCGGCAGAGTTGACGGCAATATTACTGCATCACAGAGCTTGGAAATAACCAAAGCCGGCAGGATCCATGGGGATCTGACCGGTGGAAAGATAATTATTGAAGAAGGTTCTTCTTATTGCGGCAGGGTGCGGGTTGAAGCGGAAGAGAAGGATCCGGTTATCACCGAGATTGTTCAGGACGAACCACAAGCAGCTACTTTTTAAATGGCCTCACTTTTTGTAGTGGCCACACCTATTGGCAACCTCGAAGATATGACTTTTCGCGCGGTTCGTATCCTTTCTGAAGTTGATATAATTGCCGCCGAAGACACCAGACACACCAAAATTCTGCTTAATAAATATGATATTCATACTCAGATTACCTCCTACCATAAATTTAATATTGAAGCGAAAACTCAACAGCTGGTTGACCTCATAAAACAAGGACAAAATATTGCTCTGGTCACAGATTCCGGTATGCCGGGGATCTCTGACCCTGGTTATGAGCTGATCAGGGAATCGATAATTCAGGGAATCAGAGTAGAACCAATCCCCGGACCGTCAGCGGCGATTACGGCGTTGGCAGTTTCTGGTTTGTCGACAGATCAATTTGTCTTTGCCGGTTTTCTGCCAAAGAAACCAGGCAAAAAAACAAAAAAATTGGAAGCATTGCAAAAACAGGCAGGTACCATTATAATATATGAGTCGCCGTTTCGATTGGTTAAAACATTAAATGACATACAAAGAGTTTTTGGCAATCGGGAAGTTGTCGTTTGTCGGGAGTTGACCAAGAAGTTTGAGGAAATTATTAGAGGGAAGGCAGGTGATGTGCTGGAAAAATTAAAGGATCGCAAGGTAAAAGGGGAGGTCGTGGTGGTGGTTCAAGGTCAAGTTACTCAACGGGAGAGTGTTAGTTAACTAGCAGGTTCTAATCCTGCCTTGATTTTGGAAGGGTAGAGTTTTCCCGAAAGCTCTGTACTTCAAATTTATTCTGGAGGTATAGAGTTATGTTTTTATTAAGATTATTGGTAGTGCTTTTGTTTTTGACCTCGGTTTCTTTCGCTCAATATTTGGATACCCCGCTTTTTTATGGTGACGAGGTTGTGGTTACTGCTGCTCGCTTGCCAGTTTTTGTCGATAAACTTTCACAGGTTCCTGCCAATGTTACGGTTATAACCAGGCAGGATATCGATGAATCTGGAGCGACAAATCTTCCCGAGATACTAAATCAGTATGAAGGCCTAATTGTGGCTGACAGTTTGGGATTTGGATTAGAAGCTAATGTGGGATTGCGCGGGTTTGGCGGCGAAGGAAAAAATGTTTTGGTTTTATTGGACGGCGTAAGGATTTCAGAACCTTTTGACAACACCCTCTTTTGGAAACTTGTTCCGGTGCAGGAGGTTGAGCGTATCGAGATAATTAGAGGAGGCATTTCTTCTATTTACGGTGGGGGAGCACTGGCAGGAGTAATAAATATAATGACGGCGAAAGGATCGGAAAAGTATAAAACAAACGGAGAGCTTTTGTTCGGTAATTACGGGGAACAGAAATATTATGTTTCTGCCAGTGGGCCAGTGGCCGGCTGGAAATATTCTGGAAATATTGGGAAAGAGAAGTTTGGCGGCTATCGACAAAATAGTGAGCATGATGAAACGACAATCCTGGTCAAGTTTGATCGTGAACTCAATAAAGACAGAAGCCTGGCAATTTCCTTTAATAATCACGATAGTAAAAGCGGAATAGCTGGCTGGATAACTAAAGAAGCAATGGAGCAGAATCCTGCGCAGAAGAGTGAATTTGTTTCGGATTCCGATGGTTTTACAAATAAGATGTCCTTATACTCCCTGAACTATAATCATGGGCCAATCAGCCTCAATTTATTTTCTGAATCGCGTCTGCAGGATTCAATTATGACCTATGCTTCAGGGACAAATGAAGTTTCCCTGAGAACCAATTCCAGCGGGGCAACCCTTCAATTAGCCAGGGAGTACCAATTTGACAAAAGTAGGAATTCAATTGTAACCGGGCTTGAATATAGAAAGGATAAGGTTGATAATCCTTCTACCTTCACCGGCGCCTTTGGCCCATGGCCGGCCGAAAAAGCTGTGGACAAAAATATTTTGGGTGTTTTTTTGCAAGATAATCTAACTTTAGCGGATAAATTATCCATAAATCTGGGACTCAGATACGACAAGGAGGATATCAACTTAATCGATAACCTGGATTCCACAAAGAACAAAAGCAGAAGGGTTTCGAACCCGAGCCCAAAATTTGGGGTGGTCTTTTCTCCAGACAGATTCTGGTCATTTTTTGCCAGCGCGGCACAGTCCTTTAAAGCACCCGAGGCAAATGCGATGCTTTATGAAGCCCCCGGGCTTTTTACAGCCAATCCCGATATTGATCCAACCGTCGCTAATAATTACGAGGTTGGGCTGCGTTTTTCTGATAAAAAAGGAAACGAAGGGAAAGTCTCTGTTTATAGAATTGATTCGAGTCGTGAGATATTGTATAACGATTTATCCGACAAGAACGAAAACTTTGACACCTTGCGCCGGGGAATCGAACTTTCTATAAAGAGGCCATTGACAGAAAGAGTGCTTTTTTCTTTTGGTTATACTTTTAGCCACGCCATTTTTTCTTCGGAACAATTTAAGGGCAAAAGAATTCCTCTGGTTCCCGAAAATAAATATACAGCTCAGATGGATTATAAGGTATCAGATAGCTTTGACTTCGGGATAGACTGGTTAGGGGTGAATAAGCAATTCGCATTAAATGATTTTAATAATATTTTCCCGGTGGGAAGCTATAACGTTTTCAATAGTAAACTTTCTTTCAAGAGAGGGGATTTCAACGCGTATTTATCGGCCAGAAATCTTTTTAATGAAAAATATAGTTCTTTTGTAACCAGTAACGGTGTAGACGTGATTGGATATAATCCGGCACCCGAAAGATCTTATATAATCGGGGTTGCTTATAGCTTATGATAAAAAGCCTTTTGATGGCTATTCAATTTTTAACGCGTGTCCCCATTCCAGGTCAAATGGATTTTAAGGATATCGAGAAATCCATGGTCTTTTTCCCCGTGGTGGGATTGCTTTTAGGCGGTATTTTAGTAATTGTAAATTTGACCCTTTCGCCTTTCCTGCCGCGGCTTTCAGCAGATGTTTTATTGATTATCACCTTAATACTGGTTACCGGGGCTCTTCATCTTGACGGCTTTGCCGATACTATTGACGGGTTTTATGCCGGCAGATCAAAGGAAGAGACATTAAAAATTATGAGAGATGCG
Source organism: candidate division WOR-1 bacterium RIFCSPLOWO2_02_FULL_46_20 (assembly GCA_001771365.1). Taxonomy (GTDB): domain Bacteria; phylum Margulisbacteria; class WOR-1; order O2-12-FULL-45-9; family O2-12-FULL-45-9; genus O2-12-FULL-45-9-A. Next base: position 19,491 of record METP01000029.1, read on the forward strand.
CAGATCGGCGCCATGGGGGTAATCAGTTTGATCTGCTTGCTGGGATTAAAGCTGATTGCTCTATACCAGATTCCGGATACGTTTAAGAATATTTCACTTTTAATTATGCCCGTGACCGGGCGATGGATGATGGTGCTTTCCGGTGCGCTATCCACCTATGCCCGGCCATCAGGTGGATTAGGGGAATCTTTTACCAATCGGGTGGGGCAAAAAGATTTTATCTATGCCGGTTTTTTGCCGATTGGTTTGATTGTAGGATTATTCTGGATCAGAGGGATAATCCTTATGCTTTTGGCGATTATTTTTACTCTGTGTCTAACCGGGTATATTAAGAGAAAAATCGGCGGCCTGACAGGCGATACGCTGGGGGCTATAAATGAAAGCGTAGAAGTGATGGTTTTATTGAGCATATTAACGATGGCAGGTTTTAATTTATGAGATTAATCTTAGTCCGGCATGGTGCAACTGAAAACCTGAAATATAATGGCGTCACGGATGTGCCCTTAAGTCGGAATGGATACTTACAGGCCGAATTGATTAAAAGGAGACTGGAGAAAGAGCCGATAAGAAAGATCTATACCAGCGATCTTTCGCGTGCGGTTGAGACGGCAAAAACAATCAATCTGCCGCATGGGGTGGAGATAGAAATAGAGCCAGATCTTCGCGAGATAAATTTTGGGCTTTGGGAAGGTTTGGCTTTTCCTGAAATTAGCACCCGATATAAGGAACAATTTGGGATGTGGATGAAAGAGGCAATTGATTTCAGATTTCCTGAAGGGGGAACTTTGGGGGAGGTAAGGAGGCGAGTGATCAAAGTTTTAACCAGGATCAAAATGGAGCAGAAAGGTAAAGATGTCGCAATTGTAGGACATGGCGGTCCGATAAAGATCATGCTTTGCGAGGTCTTAAATTTGGATTTAGCAAATTTTTGGAAAATAAGTCTTGATAGAGGAAGCGTTAGCCTGGTTGAGCTGGGAGAAGAAAGTCAGATGGTTAGCTTGATGAACGATACCTGTCATTTGACCCCGCCTTTTCCAGGAGGAGGCGAATGAAATGGGCAAATTAATATTAATTCTTGGTGGAGCACGAAGTGGAAAATCTACCTATGCTATGGAATTAGCTGGTTCCAGCCGAAAAGTCGCTTATATTGCTACGGCTGCTCCAGCCGATGATCCTGAAATGAAACAGAGAATTGAAGAACATAAAAAGATAAGACCGTTTCATTGGTTAATAGTTGAAGAGCCATTAAATATTGATAAATCACTGGTTGACTTAGAGAAGAAAGTTGAAGTGGCGATTATTGACTGTATTACTTTGCTCCTGACTAATTGGTTGCTCAGGGGGGTGACGAAAATCGAGAATTTAGAGATTAAAGATTACCTGGATAAGGAAGAATCTATACTTGAAATGGTTAAGAATCTTGCCCGGATAGCTAAAAAGACCGCGTTAACGGTTATGGTTGTGTCTAATGAGGTGGGAATGGGAATCCATCCCGAGAATAGACTGGGACGCTATTTCAGAGACATGGCCGGACGAGCCAACCGGATCCTGGCGGAACCAGCGGACGAGGTTTATTTCATGACTGCGGGTATCCCATTGAAGATAAAAGGATAATCTGTGTGTAAAAAGAGCTTAATCATAATTTTATTGTTCCCCTTGTTTTTCGCGATAAATTTGGGCAAAGTTGCGGAGGCGAAAAGAATTGTTTCGCTTGCGCCCAGCATCACCGAAATTTTGTTTTTATTAAATCTAGACGAGCAAATAGTTGGGGTTACAACAAACTGTGACTATCCCCAGAAAGCTGAAAAGCTTGAAAAAGTGGGGTTGTTTGAAAGTCCCAATTTAGAGAAAATAATTAGTCTGAAGCCGGATTTAGTCCTGGCTCCCGATTCAGGACAAAATTCTGCCATTTCAAGATTACGAGATTTAAATATTCAAACAGTTATTTTGCCTTCTCAAAACATGAAGGATGTATTTGAAAGCATTGAGACTGTGGGCGCATTAACCGACAAGGAGAAAATTGCTAAGATATCGCTTTATAAAATGCAGGAGAGAATAAATAAAATAAAGAAAAGAGTTGCTGATCAGCCATGTCCCAGGGCTCTGGTAATTATTTGGGCAACTCCAAATACAATTATGACTGCGGGAAGAAAGTCGTTCATAAATGAGTTGATAAATTTGGCGGGTGGGAAAAATATCACCGCAAGTATTGATTATTGTTATCCGATGATAAGTCCCGAATTTGTATTGGATAAAAATCCCGACGTGATCATATTTGGGAATTCATCGAATAGTAAAGAAATCGTAAAAGATTTATTGACCCAGCCCGGAATCAGAAATACCAGGGCCGTAAGAAGCGGCCGGATATATCGAAATCTTAATCCCGATTTGTTTTTGCGCCCCGGGCCAAGATTAATCGCTGGCCTGGAAGAAATCGCTAGAATATTACATCCGAATATATTTATTACAAAGGAGGAAGGGCCAGATGAAAAAACTTGAAGCAATCATGGAAAAGATCAAGCCGATAAGGATAGAGCTTGCGGAACCGACACAAAAAAGACTTGACAATCTTACAAAACCCCGGGGGAGTTTGGGGCGATTGGAAGAGCTTGCCAAACAAATAGTTTGTATAACAGGCAGGGAGGAGCCGAAGATAAAACATAAAATAATTATTACTATGGCCGGGGACCATGGGGTGGTAGAAGAAGGGGTAAGCGCGTATCCTCAAGAGGTGACCCCGCAGATGGTTTATAATTTTCTTAGGGGTGGTGCGGGAATTAATGTTTTAGCCAGGCACGTTGGTGCTCGGGTTGTAGTGGTGGACATGGGCGTGGCTGGTGATTTAGATCCTCAGCCTGAATTGATTAATAAGAAAGTCGCTTATGGAACGAAAAATATGGTTACTGGACCAGCGATGACACGCGAACAGGCAATTCAATCTATCGAGGCCGGAATAGAAGTGGTTGAAGAAGAATTGAAAAATGGAGTTGATATAATTGGAACTGGAGATATGGGGATTGGAAACACTACTCCTTCGAGCGCTATTGTGGCGGCAATTACTGGAGCAGATGTTGCAAAAGTTACCGGGCGAGGGACTGGAATCGATGACGAAAATCTCAAGAAAAAAATAAAGGCGATTGAGAAAGCATTAGAGGTTAATAAGCCCAAGGCAGAGGATGGAATTGATGTTCTTGCTAAAGTCGGTGGATTTGAAATCGGTGGGATGGCGGGTGTTATGCTCGCTTCCGCCGCGAATCGTATCCCGGTTTTTATTGACGGTTTTATTTCTGGAGCAGCGGCACTGGTTGCGGTTAAACTGGAGCCCAAAGTCAAAGATTATCTTATCGCTTCCCACTGCTCAGTTGAAGCCGGGCACATAATTACTTTGGAATGGATGGGACTGAAACCATTGCTTGATTTTAATCTTCGCCTTGGGGAAGGAACCGGCGCTGCTTTGGGAATAAGTATCGCTGAAGCTGGCATTAGAATATTGACCGAAATGGCTACCTTTGGTGACGCTGGAGTTTCAGAAGCAATCGCATGATGGGTGGCACCGTGGAAAAAACATTTTCTTCCTGGAGCGGCGGCAAAGATAGCGCTTTTGCTTGCTATAAAGCCTTAGGCCAGGGGCTAGAGGTGGTCTGTTTGCTTAATGCGGTTAGAAAACGCTATGGCCGCGTTGCCTTCCATGGCGTGCGCCGAGAATTAATTGAGTTGCAAGCCGAGGCCATGGACATTCCGCTCCATCAGTTTTGGGTCAACCTGGATAATTATGAGGAAAAATATAAGGCGGCAGTCCAGAAAGTTAAAAGTCTGGGGATTAGGGGAGGGGTTTTTGGCGATATATTTTTAACAGATGGCCGCCAATGGGTGGAGAAGATTTGTCGGGTGATGAGGCTAAAGCCAACTTTTCCGCTTTGGGAGATCAAAACTGAAAGATTAATTAGAAACTTTGTAGCGGCTGGCTTTGAGGCTTATGTGGTGGCTACCCAGGCCAATCTTTTGGGTAAAGAATGGATTGGTCGCAGGCTGGATAAAAGTTTTATTAGAGATCTTAAAAGGTTAAAGAATATAGATATTTGCGGTGAAAATGGCGAATTCCATACTTTTGTTGTGGATGGGCCGATCTTTAAAAAACGTATCCAACTAATGAATACCCGTAAAGTTTTGATTCGCGGCTACTGGTTTTTGGATATTAGAGGTTACCAGCTGGTTGAGAAAGTGTTATAATATAACTACATCCGAGATCCGAAGAGCGACATTCGAAATAAGGAGGAAAAGAGAAATGAAAAGTAAGAGTTTGTCTGTTGTAGCGTTAGGGATCGTTTTGGTGGCAGCGGTGGCGGTTGGTTATCTGATTTCCAGGCCCATGGTTATGGAAAGAGAAAAGGTTTTGCCGGTGTTTATAGGTGGAGAATTAACCATCCCCCAAAAAGTGGTTCAACCAATTAGTCTTACCAGGGTTATCAGTGCTCCGATTCCACAGCCCAAAATTGCCACGCCATTGCCTATCGTTCCGCCAGGTATTTCTTATCGTGTGCTGCCGCAATATCCTGCAACTGCTTTGCAGCAGGGACTAGAAGGGGTAGCGATTTTGTCAGTTTACATAGGCTTGAATGGTGCGGCAGAAAGTGTGGCAATTAAATCATCTTCCGGCGTGGCTGATCTTGATAAGTCAGCTATGGCCGCAGTGTCGCGGTGGCAATTTAATCCAGCCACCCAGGGCGGAGCTGCCCTGGCGAGTTGGTTTGAGCTTCCGGTCAGGTTCACGTTACAGTAAACGGGAGAGAATATGGCAGTAGAATCTCTAGGCAGGATGGTTCTGTACATCGGCGTCATTTTGGTGTTAATTGGAGGTTTTTTTATTCTGGTGGGCCGTGTGCCGTGGTTTGGCAGACTACCGGGTGATCTTGTCTGGCGTCGTGACGGCCTGACGATCTTTGTCCCCATCACGACTATGATTCTGGTTAGTTTTGTCTTAACCCTTCTGCTTAACATTGTCTGGCGGAGATAAGAAAAAAATCGGGGCGACTGGATTCGAACCAGCGATCTCTACCACCCCAAGGTAGCGCCTTAGACCAAACTGGGCCACGCCCCGTGACGGGTAT
>METP01000030.1 GCA_001771365.1 candidate division WOR-1 bacterium RIFCSPLOWO2_02_FULL_46_20
CCACACCATCTCCGTCCGACTCCTCTATCAGTTAGAAAAGGAACACGTTGAAGAAATTTATGCTGGGACATGGCGCGCCTCCAGCTGAAGTGTTTATATACTACCATATTACGCCCTTTGTCAACAAGCGATTTTCACCCACCAGATAATCCATCAAGCCCTCCTACAATATATACCATTTTGGTCCACCTGATCACCGATTTTTATTAAATCCATGGGAAAAATTGGCTGGACCACTTGAAAGCTCAAAGTCAGGCATTCTTGACCACCAGCTTAAGCAAAAATTGCTTACCCAACGCCTTAAGCGCCTTCCGTTTTTCTCGATGAACGCTGGTCTTTGAAATTTTCAATTTTTGCGCAATTTCTCTTTCGGAAAGATTCCGAAAAATAAATAGCTGAATAATTTTTCTCTGGAGCGGGGAAAGGTAAGACAAAACAGCTCTAACCGCGGCAAGCCGAAGCTGTTTCCATTCCTCCACAAGATGAGATTGATCGCAAAATTCGTCCATATTTACCTGGTACCATACGTTATATTTTTCGAACCATTCTTGTTTATTCATCTTCCTTGCTCTCCAGCTGATAACCAAATAAAAAACGCCCACGCACTTTCTTCGTAGCGAATTTATCGCTAGAAAATGCGGGGCGTCAATGCCTAAGTAATTAGTCCCGCAATTTTATTCTATTAATTATATTGCGGGACTAACCCAAAATCCCGATTATAAATCGGGATGGCGTGCAGCAACGCTTGCTTGCCGTTCAAGCAAGATGGCTCTGTTACCAACTATAATCTTTTCGATCGATTCCAGCTTTTCTGCTGGAGTTAGATATTTTATATTGTCCACAACCTGGAAACCCGCGGTCTGCAACCACTGAACTGATTTTCGGCAGGCGTCTGTTATTTTATCTTCTGATGTTCTGCGGGTAGCTAATATGTAGTATAGTAAAGCGAGTTCAAAAGCAGTGGACTGCTCTCTTTTGAGGAGATAAGAGATTCGTCTATTGCGAATTTTATCGTCTAATTTCATGGGAGCTCCTTATAACTCTCTATATATATCGTCACTTTTTGGCGAAAATTTCACCCAGGACTTTTTTTACATTCGAGAAAAAGCGGCGGCGGGCCTGCCGGCGGGCAGGCAAAACGAGATAAAATAGTGATAGGAGGGACTGAAAATGAGCAAAAGGCAGATAAAAAGGTTCGAGACAGGATTTAAGGTGAAAGTTGTTCTTGAGGCGCTCAAGGAGGAGCAGACGTGGAAGAGGAAAAGATATTGGCTAAAGTTTCGACTCCGAGGCGCAGATTATACTTCTTATACTTGGTCCGGGACCAGGGCGGCATCCTTCAGTTTAACAAAGTAAATTCTAGCGTCTCTATACGTTGCTTCGCCGCTAAAGTTATTGTTAACAACAAAAGCTTTCTTTGTGTCGGGGTATCTATTAATGAAGGCGGTTATCCCTTTTGGGATTTCGCCTTGCCGGCAGGAGGTTTTCACTTCGATCGGATATGGCTTCTGGTTTTTTATCCAGATAAAATCCACCTCTGTCCCATCTTTTAACTTCCAGAATCTTATCTCGGTTTCAGGAGACAACCTTTTATTAAGTTCTAAAAAGACAAAACTTTCAACAATCGCTCCCGTATCTTTTCTATCGCCTAATGGCGCAAAGTTCTTTAACAGGGCGTTCCTTATTCCTAAATCATACAGATAGTATTTCTTTGACTTCTTTAGCTCGTTACCATAATTTAAACTAAAACTATGAAGGGGAAAATTAACATAAGTTTGTGATAATATTTCTAGATATGATTCGATTGTCCTGGCGGTTAGCCCAACTTCTTTCGCCAGGCTAGAGGTTGTTACTATCGAACCCTGATATTGGGCCAATAAAAACAATAAACTGTTAAAAGCCCTAATATTTTCTTCCTTGATTAAGGATTTGATGTCTTTCATTAAATACGACTGCAAAATGTCGGTTAAAATCAGCATTTTCTTGTTTTCATTTTCTGTATGGATCAACGCGGGCATCCCTCCATACTTACAATAATATTCAAAAGTGTGTTTTGTAATGACCTGTCCCACTTCTGCAAAAGAACAAGGATAAATCTGATAAATTATTTTCCTGCCGGCCAAAGACTCTTTAAGATGTTTGTGGATTTCCAGCGAAGACGACCCTGATGCATATATTTTTCCTTTTTTACCCCTGTCGAATATTGCCTTAAAAATATGCGAAGCGTTTTTAATATAATGAAATTCATCAATGAAAATAATTTCCCCGGAGCCGCAAAGCAGTTTGACTATCTCGTCATCAGAAGTATTGAAGCGGGCAAGCACATCCGGCTGTTCAAGATCAAAAAAAGAGGTTTGCGACCCCCTGGCGATTGCTTCCGCTTCAATTTTTTTTAAAAGAAAAGTTTTGCCCGCTTGCCTGGCTCCAACCATGATTGCGGTGTTTCTGTCATTAAAGTCTTCTAATAAATTGGCTAAAATATGCCTTTTTATCTCCATGTAGACCATTCTATACTACTTATACAGAATAGTCAAGGGAGGTCAAAACACCTGACTTCCGCACCCGCCTGAAAATGAGCTACTTTTCCTCGTAAAATGTTGCGATTTGGGTGCTGCATTGCGGAAGTCAGGAAATATTCCTTCAACTGCCCAAGCAAAGTGGTTTTACCTGCTTGCCTGGATCCAGTTATCAAGGTAATTTCTGGCTTGTCTAAGTGCGAAGAAATTTCTTTAAATACTTCTCTTTTTACTTTTTTGGTCATGCGTTACCATTTTAGGAGGGTTATTGTGGGTGTCAAGTACTTTTTTATTGGTGTAGCGCTTCGTAGATCTTGGCAGTCACGCCAATCTGGCCAAATCGCCTTGAAGAATAAAGGCGCACATCTCCGCGCATTTCCCTATCTTTTAGCCAAGCGGACCAGCGAAACAAGGAGTCATCCTGAACCTCAAACCGATATTTACTGTTTTCATCCAGGTCCAGGGTAACCAAATAATCTGCCGCCCGCGCCATCTCTTCCTCCGACAAAAATACATCTGCCATAATTTCCGCTTGCCAGTCTCTAAAATGAAACTTAATCCCGTCGGGGTTTAAATGCAGAAGATTGATCGTGGCGGCAATGTTTTTCCCTTTGGGGATACTGGTCTTATAATAATCTAAGACAGTGACAAAACTTTCTCCCCTCCCCACCGGAAACAATAGCCCCAAAGTCTTGGGGAAAGAGAGCAAGGAAGGTAATAAAATGATTAAAATTAAGGCGGTCGCAAAATTTTTGTTTGTCTTGCGTAGTTCATCGTATATATAGACAACAACTCCGGCAAAAATAATAAAAATAAAGGGGACCACAATATAAAGCAGGTGCGGAGCCTTGGTAGGAATAGTGAGAGTCAATAAAACCAAAGTTGTCCACACATATATGTAAATCCTATGCAAACCTCTATAATGAGCCGCTACGCGGGGCAAAAACAACGCGACCACCAGGAACAACCCCAACCAGGGAGAAAAACTGACATTCTCCACAATTACCCGTGGATAATAAAGCAAATTTTGCCAAAGCCCCTGGACAATAGTACCCCCTGAGTATTTAAAAACCGAATCAAACAACAACGTAATCTTACGGTTAAAAGAAAAAGAAAACCAGATGGCAGAAAGAAAGGCAATAATCCCCAAAACAATAAGCTTGCGGTACGCCCACCAGATAAAATGCAGGGCCTCTTTTTCTCCACGACGCCGGAGCTGGACCGCCTGGTAACTCATTGGCCCAACTCTGACCAGAGTTAAAACCGCGAAAGAGGGTATGAGCAGATAGGCGTATAAATAGTTTATATAAATTGACAGCCCGATTATTAAAGCAATAAAAACATACTCGATCGTGATTCTTTTTTCTTCAAACATCATATAAACATGCGCCGCCAGCATAAAAAGCAACGCGCCTAACCCCTCAATCATGTTGAGAGAAGCAAATTCAATCATCAAAGGAGAGGTCAAGGCCAAAAGCACAGCCAAAACACCTACCCGCCAACTTTTTTTATCACAAAGTTCGTTTGAAAAAAGGTAAATTAAGATCATGGCTGCTAAAAAGAAAAACAAGCTTAAAAGACGGGCAGAAACATAGCCCGGAGCGAAGATAAGGAAGACCAGGCCCAAAAACCAGGAATGCAAAAATGGCCAAACCATCTGGCGTTGAGTATCGTACCCAAAAGCGCCTAAGTCCAGGGTCTGGATATCCCGCCAAATCCAGAAACCATAGAGCGCGTGCTGCGCTTCTTCGCTGGTAAAAGCATCTCCGGCCAATATTCGATTAAAAAAGATGACGCCGCCAATCAATAGAGACGTGATGATAACAAAAATTAAACCTCTCGCAAAAGGAGATTTCATAACGCGATTATTATATGACTAGTCATGAAGCAAGTCAATGCTTCTTTACATTCAACCGAAGCTAGAGTAAACTATTTTCTGACGTCATGCTAAAAACACCTAAAACAGCTAATAAAATAATCGCCGCGTTAAAGGATAACGGGTATCAAGCCTATCTGGTCGGCGGCTGTGTGCGCGACCTGCTTTTGGGCCTTAATCCCCATGAGTGGGATGTCACGACTTCTGCCAGGCCGGACGAAGTAACAAAACTGTTCCCAAAAGTTGCGCCCACCGGCATAGATTACGGTACAGTCACCGTAATTCTGGACAAAGAAAATTTTGAAGTAACAACCTTTCGTTCGGACGAAAAATATGTGGACGGCCGGCATCCTTCCAATGTTGTTTTTACCAATGATGTTCATAAGGATCTCTCACGCCGTGATTTTACTATCAACGCCCTGGCTTATGACCCGCAAACCAAGGAATTGATTGATGATTTTGGCGGGCAAAAAGATTTAAAAAAGAAAATTATCAAGGCCGTTGGCCAACCCCTTGAACGTTTTTCGGAAGACGGGCTGCGCGCCGTCCGCGCCTGCCGCTTTGCCGCCAAGCTGGGGTTTAAAATCGAGTCCGACACCCTGGCCGCCATTGCCAAAACCCTGGCCGTCACTCAAAAAGTTGCGCCGGAGCGCCTCCATGACGAAATCGTCAAGATGTTGTCCGCGGATAAGCCCTCCATTGGCTTTGAGCTGATGCGGCAGACTGGCCTTTTGAAATTGATCGTGCCGGAACTCGAAGCCGGCTTCGGCGTTGAACAACCCAGACAATTTCATAAATATGATGTTTATTGGCACAATCTCCAGGCTTGCGATGCCGCGGCTAAAGGCAACATTGCTCTTCGCCTGGCCGCCCTCTTGCATGACATTGAAAAACCAAGCTGCAAAGACGGTAATCATTTTTACAATCATGATCAAGTCGGCGCCGCAACAGCCGAAAACATACTGAAAAGATTAAAATTCAGCAATGCCGACATTAAAAAGATAACCGGCCTGGTCAGCCAGCATATGTTTAACTATACTTCCGAGTGGACAAATGCCGCGGTCCGGCGTTTTATCAGGAGAATTGGCGGACTGGAGAATGTGGCTGATCTTTTTGCGCTTAGGCTCGCGGACAATCAAGCCATGGAGCGGGAAATTGATGTCCAATACCTGACTGAACTACAAAAAAGGATCGACAAAATTGTCGGGGAAGCAAACGCGCTGCATATTGCTGACCTCAAAGTAAATGGGACCGACGTCATGGAAACATTAAACGTTCCGGCCGGGCCCAAAGTTGGGCAAGTCCTTGACGCATTATTGGAAAAAGTGTTGGACGATCCCAAATTAAACGACAAAACCACCCTATTAAAACTAATTAAGGACTATGCGGCCTAGTTATTGTTACGCTATTATCCTAACCCTGGTTCTGGCTTTGTCCACTTTGGCCGACCCGCCTCAAGTTACCAAAATCGAAGCCAAGCGCGACCGGGGCTTCGATTACCTCGACATTTACGCCACCGGCCAGATAAAGGTCCAGGGCTTGCTCCTTGAAGACACGCTGGTTCTTGAATTTCCCGAAGCCACAATCGCCCAAAACGTTGAACTCTCAAAAAAACCGTCCCGGCGTATCGCCAATATCACAGCTAATAATACCCAGGTTATCATTACGTTAAAAAACAAGATCGACTACGACATTGTTAATGTTTTTGGCTACAATAAGTCTGTAGTAGAAATCAGCGACCGCCTGGACCGGGCGGAAAAGATCATGCTGGCCTGGGAAGAGGCAAATCTTAAACAAACAAGCCTGGCGCTTAAACCATATGAGCTCACTCCTCCGGCTTCCGCCAGCCAACAACCTTTATGGGGCAAAACTATTGTGCTGGATCCGGGACACGGCGGGGAAGACCCCGGTGCTGCGGCTCAAGGCGGCACGTTTGAAAAACACCTGACTTTGGCTACGGCCCAACATACCGCCAAATTGCTCCAGGCTGCCGGCGCGACTGTTTATTTAACCCGCAACGAAGACCGCCGCTCCAGCCTCAAGGATATCGTGAACTTTACCAACAAGATTAAGCCTGACATCTTTGTCTCTTTGCACTATAATTACTCACACAAGCGGGATGTCTCTGGAATCGAAACTTATTATTACAACAACGACAGCCGGAGCTTGGCCAAAGTAATGCACTGGATGCTGCTAAACGGTTTAGCCAGAAAGGATCATGGTTTGCGACGCGCTAAATTCTATGTGGTTAATCATTCAAAGGTACCGGCCATTCTGCTTGAACCGCTCTACCTGAGCAACGCCAAAGAGGCACAACTGGCTGCCTCGCCGGCTTTTCAGCAACAAATTGCCAGTAATATTGTCAGGGGGGTAAAGGCTTATTTTAGAAGTAAATCTCGTTAGAAAAGTGTCTGCGGATAAAATCGCTCCCAAAATTAGCGGAAATAAAAACAGGGAAAAGGTTACGCCTGCTTCCCCCATTGGCGTCTTCGATTCCGGCGTTGGCGGCTTAACTGTTCTGCGCCAGATCATGCAAAAACTGCCTCATGAAGATGTAATTTATTTGGCCGATACCGCCCGTATTCCTTATGGCGGGAGATCGCCGCAAGAAATTATTAAAATAAATAATGAAATAATCCCCTTTCTTATCGAGCAGGGGGCCAAACTGATTATGATGGCTTGCGGCACATCGTCTGCCATTGCTTATCCGGAAGTAAAAGACAAATATCCTATTGAAATGATAAATTTAATTGATCCCGGCTCTCGTGCGGCAGTTGAGGCAACACGTTCCGGCAAAATTGGAATTATGGCCACTGCCGGCACAATAAATTCAGGCGCTTTTCAGCAGGCGATTAAAGGTCTCGACGAAAAGGCTCAAGCAGAAGCAATTGCCTGCCCTTTATTTGTTCCTTTAATTGAAGGCGGGTTTATTGAAGCCGATGAAACAAAACGCGTTGCCAAAGAATATTTAAAGCCTTTGCTGGCAGCAGGGATAGACACCTTGATCCTGGGGTGTACCCACTACCCTCATTTAAGAAAAGTCCTGCAAAAGCTGGCCGGCAAAGAGGTGGTGTTAGTTGATCCGGCTGAAGAAGCTGTAGCAGACACAAAAAAACTGCTCAAATTCGCCGGCACCCTAAAATCGCGGGGCGGCCAGCCCAGGTATGAATATTTTGTCACTGGCCCAGAGCTCCACTTTCAAGATCTCGGCAGTCGCCTGCTGGGCAAACCGATTGTTAGTGTGAAGCAGGTCAAGCTGCCCGGCTAAAATTGGCCTTAGTCGGCGCCTTCATCGGCAAACTTAAAAACGCTCCTATCAAGAATTCTGTTCAAAAAATTCGTACCGTTCGTCTGGTATCTCATGCCCAGAAAATAAGCGATTGAGGCGGCTACATCGGATAATCTCCCGTAACCCAGATCCACGCCGCCTCTAATCATGTTGCCGAAAACCAAAAGAGGCACAAATTCCCTGGTGTGATTGGTCCCCCGGATGCGATATTCGTCGCCGCTGGCCAGGCCGCGCGTGGGATCATTCCCGTGGTCAGCCGTTATCAGGCAAATGTCAGTTGGCTCCATGGCGCTAAATATCCGCGGCAATGCCGCATCAATCCGCATTAATTGCTCCGCGTAACCCAGAGGATCATTGCGATGTCCATACCTTTCGTCCAACTCCACCAGGTCCGCTCCGACTATTCCGGCCCCACGACCGCTTAAAGCCTGAACAACTAAATCTATGGCGTCAATGTCTGTCGTGTGGCGAAAAGGGTCAGGCAAAATCGAACCAAACCCTTTAAAACCAAAGACCTCGGCAAATTTACCGATTCCCACAGTGTGAAAGCCCTTTTTCGTAGCGGCATCCAGAATGGTTTGGCCCGGTACTGTCGCGGTCAGGTCCTGGCGCAGAGTGGCTGACCTGATATACTTTTCGCCCTGGGGCCCGGGCGTCAGACGCTCAACAAAGGGCCTGGCAATCACCCGCAGAAATTTTAATGCCGGGTCACCGCTTTCATCCATAACCTTTCTTATCGTCCGGCAAATGTCTTGCATTTTAGCCACAGCTTCATCTGAAACAAGAAAAAATTTGCTTGTGCCAGCCTCTATTTCTTCAATAATAGAATGACCGTCCGGTAGCCTCTCTTCTCTTGAGCTAACTTCCCGGCCCACAAAAAAAGCGACCTGAAAAACGCTGTCTGAAGAAGTGTAAACTATGGGTCGGTTTCCGTACTGTCTCTGACTTTGTAGACCTTGTTCTTCTATTATTGCGGTGCCGGAAATATTTCTGCCGTCTTTAATAAACGTGACTGGTGTTGGCAGTATTTGCTTTATTGCGTCCTCAATCTGCCCCATAATTTCTGCCGGAATTCCTGAAGGATAAGTAACAAGTTCTCCGGTTTCTACTCCCCCCAGCGCCCAGAGACTGGTGGTGGTTTCAGTAAGAGGAATGGGATCCAGAGACAGGAGCCTGTAGGCTGCCGCGGGATTGGCTGCTGGCGGAACTCCCGGGATATTAGCCAGATTGCCAAGACCCAGCGCTCCAAGATTTGGCAATCTGATCTCTTGACCAGTTTCTTGCCGGTACCGTTCCGCAACATTAGGAATTGTATTACAGCCGGTATCTCTCCTCGGATGTTTGGGCATCTGGCCAGCGCCAGCGCTGTCCAGAACAATTAGCAAAGCACGAAAATTCAGATTTTTTAACAAGTAAGGTTTTGCGCCATAAGGAAAGCTTCTTTGTCTTTTTACGTTCTGTCTCCTTTCCCTTGCTAATGAGGGCACTCTGATCGGAGTTTCTTGCGCCGCTTTTAATATAAACATGAATTGTCCTCCCGCTTTAATACAGTTTTTTTCTGCTCTTTTACCCGCTAACTTATCGAACCGGCAAGAAAAAAATTTCACTCAAAAGCCTTTTTGTTATATAATTAATAGCTATGTACGAATTAATGGTAGAAGGGACATTTGCTGCCGCTCACGCCCTGCGGGGTTACGAAGGCCCTTGCGAGAATCTGCATGGCCACACCTGGAAGGTTCAGGCCTTTCTTGAGGGTAATAAGCTCGACAAAATTGGGCTCCTGGCAGACTTTAGAAATATCAAAAATGCTTTAAGGAATATTCTGGCGGAGTTTGATCATAAGCATCTGAATGAATTAAAACTATTTAAATTAGAAAACCCATCTTCTGAAAATCTGGCCAGGATTATTTTTGAGAAGATGAGAACGGAAATGGAATTTACCAGCAAAGTAACGGTTTGGGAATCCCCCACCTCCTCCGCCAGCTACTTTTAAGCTTTGCTCATTTATGCTAAAATTACCCCATGCGATTCTCTAAATACCATGGCCTTGGTAACGACTTCGTCCTCATCGACAGCCGCAAAGAAAAGCTAGATGGCATCAATTTAAATGAATTAGCCGTTAATATGTGTGACCGCCATCTGGGCATTGGCGCCGACGGGATTCTAATAATTTGGCCCTCCAAAAAAGCCCATTACCGCATGCAGATTATCAATTCGGACGGTTCAGAAGCAGAAATGTGCGGTAACGGCATCCGCTGTTTTGCTAAATATGTCTACGAAACAGATAAATTAAGCGAAGAGGTTATTTCCGTTGAAACCCAGGCAGGCATTATCCTGCCGGCAGTTATCCTGGACCTCGCAAAACAGGTTGTCGGCGTTGAAGTCGATATGAGTGTGCCCAAAGATGAAGGAGAAATAGAACTCGAGGGTTACAAATTTAAAAAGATCTCTATGGGAAACCCCCACGCCATTGCCTTTGTGGATGATTTGAGCAAAATAGATTTATACGAAATTGGCCCAAAGATAGAAAATAATTCTCATTTCCCAAACCGCACTAATGTTGAGTTTGTTAAAGTGCTCAATGATAAAGAACTGGAAGCTATTGTCTGGGAAAGGGGAGCCGGCGAAACCCTGGCTTGTGGGACTGGCGCTTGTGCCTGTCTGGCCGCTGCCAACATGGCCGGCAAAATTGGTCGAAGAGCGATCGTTAACCTGCCCGGAGGCAAACTCGATATTGAATGGGGCGAAGATAATCGGATATTAATGCGCGGGCCGGCCGAAAAAGTCTTCGAAGGAGTATATCAATAATGAAAAGGTCCAAACGCCTGGATAAAATTCCACCCTACCTCTTTGTTAAGATCGAGGAAAAGAAAGCAGAATTGACCAGGCAAGGCATTGGCATAATTGACTTTGGCATCGGCGATCCCGACCTGCCCACCCCTGCTCATATTTTCAAAAAAATGCATGATGTGCTGGAATTAAACGATTCCGCCCAATACCCGACCTCAAAAGGTGAGCTGTCATTTCGCAAAGCTGTGGCGGATTGGTACAAAAAACGTTTTAATGTAACGCTTGATCCCATCAGTGAAGTTTGCTGTTTAATCGGCTCAAAAGAAGGGCTGGCCCACCTGCCGCTTTGTTTTATTGACCAGGGAGACGTTTCTCTGATCCCGGATCCCTCCTACCCTGTTTATAAAATCTCTACAACTCTGGCCGGCGGAGAGCCTTATCTTCTGCCCTTAACCGCCAAAAACAACTTTATGGCTGACTTGGACAGCATACCAAATAATATTGTTAATAAAGCCAAACTGCTATATATAAATTATCCAAACAACCCGACCGGTGCCGTGGCTGATAAAGATTATTTTGTCAAATGCGTTGAGTTTTGTAAGAAAAACAACATCCTCCTGGTTTCCGATTTAGCTTATTCTGAAATGGGCTATGACGGGTATGTTCCTTCAAGTGTTTTGGAAGTACCTGGGGCCAAAGATGTTACCATTGAGTTCCACTCACTTTCAAAAACATATAATATGACTGGCTGGCGAATCGGTATGGCGGTAGGCAACAAAGAAGTTGCGCAAGCTTTGGCTACTATTAAGTCGAACATAGACAGTGGCGCATTTAAAGCGATTCAATACGCGGGAATTGAAGCTCTTTCCGGCTCACAAGATTGTGTTAAGCAAAATAATAAGATTTTCGAAGAAAGAAGGGATGTTCTAATTGATGGTTTAAATACTTTGGGTTGGAACCTCAAGAAACCTCAAGCAACCTTCTATATGTGGGTACCTGTTCCCAAAGGCGAGACTTCGACTTCATTCACTGAGAAGCTGCTGGAAAAATGTGGAATTCTGGTTGTCCCCGGCAATGGCTACGGTCCTTCCGGAGAAGGATACGTAAGATTTGCGATTACTATCCCCAAAGAGCGGATCGCTGAAGCAATCGAGCGGTTAAAGAAGAACAGGATCTCCTGCTAAAGAAAAAAGCCTGAACAGGCTCAGGCTTTTAACTTCGATTTAGGTGAAAGGAAAAGTTTGGATTCCTTTCTATATATATATCGGCACTTTTTCAGAAAAATTTCACTTTTCCCAAAAATTGTCCTATAATGATTGCGTGCAAATTCTTATCGCCCGCTACTCCGGTTTTTGTGAAGGGGTTGAAAGAGCTTATCAAATAGCTCTGGAGCAAACTAAAACCGGCCAACCGGTCTTTATGTTAGGGAATCTAGTTCACAATACCCAGGTCATTGAGAAATTAAAAAGCTTAAACGTTAAAACAGTAAAAAGTGTCGCCGAAATTCCCGCGGGGTCAAAGGGAACATTGTTAATCTCCGCCCATGGTGTTTCTCCTCAAGTCTACGAAGAAGCCAAAGGCTTAGGCTTGGGGATAATCGATACCACCTGCGCCTGGGTGAAAAAAGCTCAAAGAATAGCCGAAGAGTCAAACGAAGAAGACAGGACAGTTATTATTGTCGGCGATAAAGGGCACGCCGAGGTTAAGGGCCTGGTGGGCTGGGCTGGCGGCCGGGCTCAGGTTATTGAAAATATCAAGGACATGGACAAGATTGGCGGCGGCAAAGTCAGCGTAATTGCCCAAACCACCCAGGCAGAAGAACATTTTAAAAAAATCGTGGCCGCTATCAGGAACAAAACAAAAGATGTTAAAGAATTTAACACTATTTGCGGCGCCACATCAAAAAGGCAAAACGCCGCTGTTGAATTGGCCAAAAAAGTGGACCTAATTCTTGTGATTGGCGACAAAATGAGCGCCAACACCAAGCGTTTAAGCGAACTCTGTTCACAAACAGGCACAGCAACCCATCAGATTCAAACCGTGGCCGAATTAGATTCAACCTGGTTAAAAGGCAAAACAAAAATTGGTCTGACAGCGGGCGCCTCTACCCCCGATTGGGTTGTTCAGGAAGTTGTAGCTAAACTTGGGCCTGCCCAAAAGGAGAAAAAGTGCTGGTTTAAAGCCCTCGCAATTATAATTTTACTCTGCGCGTTATTAGGCAGGGCCCAGGCCTCTGTCTTGCAGCATGTTCGCTATGGAGATTACAAAGACAAATTGCGGGCGGTCTTTGATTTTGACGGCTCTTTCGGCTACGAGACCGAAGGAACAAAAGATAAAATCGTTATAAGTCTAAAAGATGTCGATGCCGCCGCCAACATTGAGAATTATATTGAATTAAACGACCTGGTAGTCAGACACTTTGAGATTCAAAAAGAAACAAATGGCCTAAAGGTGACTATCCCTTTACTTGCCTCAATTGAATATACGGTTTTTCCCCTGGACAATCCACCACGCTTGGTTGTTGATTTTGGCCGAGAATTTCTCAATATCGTTTCCGAAGGAACGGTGGCAGATGGGGTTGAATTATTAAGCGCTAAAAAAGGTCTTGCTGCCGGCCAAATCAACGCCAGCATCTTAAAAGTTGACCTGAATAAGGTTGAAGTAAAACCGGCTTTGGCCAAAAAGACCAAGCCGAATATCTTTCAATCATTTATCGACATCATTACTCCCTGGCGCCAGGGCACTATTTCCCGCGATTTCTTTTTAGATAAAGTTGTTAATATTGTTAACGACCATAATGCCGTGGCGGGAATAAACGGCACATATTTTGCGCCCGATGGCCAACCGCTGGGCAGTTTAATGATCGACCAGGAACTTGTTTCCTTCCCCATATATGACCGCACCGCTTTTTTTCTTGATCAGGAAAATCAGCCGTACATAGACAATATTTCCATTACCAGCTCCTTCAAACTGGCCTCCGGCATCCGCTATACAATTTCCGGAATTAACCAATCCCGCGGCAGCAGCGACAGCATCATGTATACGCCTGTCTGGGGCGAAACAACCAAGACCAACACTCAGGGGCTAGAAATCGTCGTTAAAAAAGAAAAAATAGTCGGGATAAATGTGTCAAACTCAATTATCCCTGATGACGGCTATGTCCTGTCTATCAATGGTCCAGGCGTAGAAACCCTGGCCGAAAATGTAAAAGTCGGTGACAATATCAACACCAGCATCAGGGTAATTCCCTATTCAACCTCGCCGCAAAGTATTATTAACCTTATTTCCGGCGGTCCGAGGCTGATCAAAAAGGGCCGTGTTTACATCTCCAAATACCAGGAACAATTTAAATCGGATATTGCCAAAGGCAGAGCGGCCCGAACCGCCCTGGGCATCACCAAAAATAGGGATCTATTGCTGATAACTGTTGATGGGCTGCCAAAAAAAAACAAGAATACAAAGGAAAATATCGGCGTGACCCTGGAAGAGCTCTCAAACCTGCTGCTAAGCCTGGGTGCGGTTGAGGCCATGAATCTCGACGGGGGAAGTTCCGCGACGATGGTCGTCAATGGCCGCACAATAAACAAACCAACCGCAGGCTTTCAGAGAAGGATCAGCAACGCCTTAATCCTTAAGCGACTGTAGCAAATTCTTCGAGGTGATTCCTGAATTCCTCAGACAACGGTACCTGGCCATCCCACCGGGCTAAAACCCCTTCGGCTGTTTCAATAACTGTGGCGGGAATTTTTTGCACGCTATAAAAAGCCCCCTCAGCCAATCCGTCAACCGTCTCCATATCAAAAAAATTCAGATTTACTTTTTCCGGATCAATCTGCCAGCGTTTAAAAAAAGTTTCAAACTTTTTCATCGTTGTTTTGCAAAATTCACACCCCGGTTTACCAAAAACTTTAACATCCATTATTATTTTCCCCTTTTATATCCCCGCCTTATACCGCTCACCAAGTTCAGACAATTTACCTTTATTCCAGCCGGATATCTTTGAAAAATAGCCAGTGATGCGTGTAATCCCCTCAACTGCCTCTGACTGGCAATGAGGGCAAGCGTCTTTTAAGCCGCGGACTGTTTTACCACAGGCATTACAGCTGGTAAATTCCGGCGAAAAAGCAATTTGGGCATTTTGAGTGTTTTGAAACGTTTTAGCTACAAAGTTGGCGATGGAATCCGGGTGTGGTTTTGACTCACCCAGCCAAACATGGGTCAAGGCGCCCGCGTCGATCAAGGGATGGAAAAGACCTTCTTGTTTAACTCTGTCTATGGGGTTCATCGTATGGCCAACATTAAAGTAAGTGGAATTGGTATAATATACCCCTCCGTTCTCCTTGTTCCCCTTTACAACCTTCGCCGCCTCATTGGGAAAGTGCTCCAGGTCCAGCTTGGCAAAGCGGTAGGCGGTTGATTCGGCTGGAGTTTGTTCAAGCACAAAATGCATCTTGTACCTCTTGGACATCTCCTCGCATTTCAGCTTCATGTGCGAGAGTACTTTCAGTCCTAATTTTAAAGTCTGGGCAGTCTCGTGCAGCTCTTTACCGGTCAAAGACTGAACCACCTCATTCAACCCCAGGATACCAACAAGATAGCTTACCCGCCACATGCGCAGATAAGCATTGCCATCTCTTTTCATGGCTAACATTGACAACGGCCCCTTGGTCCCCTGCTTTAATAACTCTTCAATAAAACTTTTCTTCTGGATATGCGCCTGCGCCACCATCTTCAGGTGGGTATCCAGCAACTCAAAAAATTTCGTGTCCGACCCGTCGGCTCTAAAGGCTATACGCGGCAGATTAACAGTTACATTTTGCAGGGCGGAATAACGCATACGCCAGGGCTCACTCGCATCATCCAGGTCTGATTGTTCTAATTTGAAAGAGAGTCGGCAACATTCAGAAATTTTAGCGGTTTCACCACGATCAAAAACAAAATAAGTATTGCCCATCTCGGTCGCAACTTCCGAAATATGCCTTAAGAATTTTTCATGCCCTGGAGTCTGAAAAAACTTATCGGTGATATGCACCAACGGTTTAGGAAAAAAGAAAGGGCGACCCGAGCCATCCCCTTCACGATAAACATCAAAGAGCGCCCAGACAAACCTCTGCGCCTCCGGTAAATAATCGGCATAGGTCTTACCGGTATATTCTCCGCCCGGCCCTAGCGCCCGGACTTTTTCAAAATGTTTGGGTATTTCCCAGTAAAGGTTGATGTCAGAAAAAATAGCCTGTCCACCCCTGGCCACCGCTTGTTGGCTATATTCATAGATCATCATCTGGGCTATCTGATAAACTTCCTTATCCGACAGACCGACTAAAAAAGGAGCAAAAAAGAGATTGACCGCATCCCAGCCGATCGCGCCGGCAAAAACTCCTTGCAGCGCCGCAGAAAATTTCACCATTTGGGCCAAAAGAACTTCCGGGTGTTTGGCCGGGCGGGCATTAGATAAAGAGTTGGGCAGGTCCAAACCGAATTTTTTTACATATTCCACCGATTGTCCACTGCAATACGGTCGATCGATAAAACCAAGGTCATGAAGATGGATGTCGCCGCGCATATGCGCGTCGGCAATGTCCTGAGTAAAGACATGCAACAGGGCAAATTCTTTTTTAATACCTTCGGCCAGTGTTAAATTTGTCGCTTCAGGGCCGTGAGGCACATTGGCGTTTTCCTTATTGTGATTAAAAATTATTTCTTTAACATCATGCAAAGGAGAACCCAACCTGGTGTGTCGACGGCGGGCCTCTTCCAGGCCATGCTCCAACAATTTCACGTCAACCAATTCACGAACCAGCGGCGCGGTCACCGTTCTTAAGTTCAAGGATTTTATTTGTACCTCAACCTCGACCCCGATCTCCTCGGCTATTTCCCGATCAATATTTGTCTCGCGAATTAAGGCGACCACAATCCTCTCCCGGTCCCAATCAACGATATCATCCCCGGAAGTCCTGACAAAAAGAGCCAGGTCCGTGGCATCCTGGGTCATCGCTGATCGTGATTGCATGTTTAACCTCCTACTGAAATTTCTTTTACTTCCTTAATAAATTCTGAGAGCTCTTCAAACTTTCTGTAAACAGAGGCAAAACGCACGTAGGCAATTTTATCAACTTTTTGCAGTTTTTCCATCACCATCTCGCCGACTTTTGAGCTTAAAACTTCCCGGCCTTCTTCACGGTGGATCTCACGTTCAATTTCATCCACTAAGGTATCAAGAACCCCAACAGAGACCGGTCTTTTTTCACAAGCCTTTACAATGCCGGCATGAATTTTTTCTTTGCTGAATTGTTCTTTCCGGCCATCACGCTTGATGACCAAAAGGGGCTTCTCTTCTACTCTTTCGTAGGAGGTAAATCGTTCCCGACACGCGGCACATTCGCGGCGCCGACGGATGGCTTTGCCTTCCTCTATTTCGCGGGATTCCAGGACCTTATCTTCAATATTTTCACAAAATGGACATTTCATATCATTTCACACATTTAGAGTGAGTAGAAATTTACCACACCAGATATGGTGTGTCAAGAGGTTATTTTGTCGTCAATTTGGCAGGATTTCGCCGTTTTTCACGTCATAGCCAATAACAAAATCATAAGCGGACATCCGCTTTTTACCTTCAGGTTGAACCTCAGAAATCAGAATATTACTCCCACTTGCCGCGACGACAAAGCCAGCCCCTTTTACAATTTCTACAATAGTTCCGGGTAATTGCATTTTGCTTGTTGCTTCACAATTATAAACTTTTGCTTGCCATATTTTCAAAAGTTTTTTTCTAAAAATAGTATGCGCTCCCGGCCAGGGAACCATGGCCCGGATACGATTATGTATTTCGTCCGCCGCTGATATCCAGTTAAGCTCCCCGCTCTCTTTAGTTATCAATGGGGCAAAGGTTGCCTCTTTATCATTTTGTTTTATATACTTAACTTTTTTTGTTTTGATCTGCTCCAACGCGGCCAGCAAAAGCTTGCCAGCTTTGGCAAACAATTTTTTACTGATAGAAAGCGAATCATCTTCCTGGTTTATTTTTATTTTTTCCTGGAAGATAATGTCGCCGGTGTCAAGCCGCTCATCCAGCCGCATGATAGTAACGCCTGTCTCTCTTTCGCCGTTAAGCAAAGCCCACTGGATAGGCGCCGCCCCTCTGTATTTAGGCAATAATGAGGCGTGGATGTTCAAACAGCCATGTTTGGGGATATCCAATATCTCTTTTGGCAAGATTTTTCCATAAGCCACGACTACAATAATGTCCGGCTTTAAGGATTTAATAAGTGAGGCAAAAAGCCGGTTCCCCTTAATTTTTTCCGCCTGTTCGATGGACAAAGAATGCTTGAGCGCCAGCTCTTTGACCGGAGAAAAGGCCATTTTTTGCCCACGCCCCTTGGGTCGATCGGGCTGGGTTACCACACAGAGAATTTCATGCTTGGCGGAGATTAATTCTTGCAGGATTTTTGCCGCCGGTTCGGGCGTCCCCATGAAAACAATCCTCATATCAATTCTTCTCTCTTTTCCCGTTCAAAAGCCACATATTTAATCAAACTTGGATCCTTTACCCGATCGATAAAAACTTTGCCGTCCAAATGATCAATCTCGTGCTGAAACACGGTCGCCAGCAAGCCTTTGGCCTCTATTTTTATCTTTTCACCTCTACGGTCCATCCCTGAGACAATTACCTGTGAGGCCCTGTCTACCGGCGCTTCTATGCCCGGCAGGCTCAAGCAGCCCTCGACAAAAGTCTGGGCGCCATGTTTTTCGGTAAGCTTGGGATTAATAATCGCCCACCGCCCTTCTCCGGTATCCGCCACAATCACCCTCAGCAGTACGCCAATCTGCGGCGCCGCCAGGCCAATCCCCGGCGCTGCCAGCATAATTTTAATCATTTCATCGATCAACCTGACAATTTCCGGCGTTAGTCTCTTGACCACTTTGGCTTTTTTTTTCAGCATTGGGCTGGGGAATTTAATTATTTTTTTATTCATGTTATAATTATAGCTCGAAGTGAAATTTGTGTCCATAATTATCGACAAACAAACAGCATGAATTTATTCAGATTTAAGCGCAAGATCTTAGTCCTCGGCCTTTTGATAGGTTGGCTGGCCTTAGGCAGCCATACTCATCAGGGACAAAAAGACCAAGACTCCGTCCGCCTTATCTTTCTAAAACAAAAGGTTCTCGCCTTTGCCCAAAAATACGGCAACCAGGATGTAATTATCGTGAGCAAGCGGGAGCGTCTGCTTTTTTATTGTCGTAACGGCAAAGTTGTCACCAACGAAAAATGGCAGGGCTTTACTTACAACTTCCCCGTTAAAGTCGCCCTGGCCGGTAAATATTATAAAACTCCAGAGGGAGAAATGTATATTGACGGCAAAAATCCGAGGAGTAAATTTATTCGCTTTTTAAGTTTTAGCAACCCCGGGGACTATGGCCTCCACAGCGCGCCGACCCGTTATGCCAAATACCTGGAACAAATGGAAAAGAAAGACCCAAACTTTGTTTTTGCCACTAAAAAGGATGACACCCGAGGTTGTGTTCAAGTCGAGAATCGGGTGATAAAATACCTGTACGCCAAGGCTGATGTAAATACGCCGGTTTTAGTGATGCCCTAGTGCATATTCATCGGTTCAACATCCACAGCAACCCTCACCTCTGACGGAATCACAATCTTTTTCATAACCTCCCGTATCACATTACTCATTACCAGTAACTCGCTACCTTTCATAAGAATATGATGCCGAAAATGGCCGCGCACTTTGGGCGTGGCCGCCGGCGCCGGGCCTAAAACACCCTGGGCCAATCTTTTTTTTAAAAATTGGCCGAGATCTTCGGCAACCTTTATCACCTTGGGTTCACTCGCTCCTGAGATTATCAAACTAATCAATTTTGTGAAAGGGGGATAATTAAGCTCCTGACGATGCTTGATTTCCTGCTGATAAAAACTTTCATAATCGTGTTTGGCGGCTGCCTGGATCGCGTAATGATCCGGATTGTAAGTTTGAATAATCACTTTACCGGGAAGATGATGCCGGCCGGCTCGCCCCGCGACCTGGGTCAAAAGCTGGAAAGTATGTTCGGCAGAACGAAAATCAGGAAAATTAAGGCCTGTATCCGCCGTCACCACGCCAACCAAAGTGACATTGGCCACATCCAAGCCTTTGGTCACCAGTTGTGTGCCAATTAAGACATCGGCCTTCCCCCCGGCAAAAGCGGCAAAAAACTGTTCGTGTGAACCTCTTTCGCCCAGACTATCGCGATCATAACGCAAGATTCTTGCGTCAGGACAAAGGTCGGCCACCTCTTTTTCAATGCGCTGAGTGCCGCTGCCAAAATATTTTATCGATAAACTATTACAGCGCGGACAGCTCCGCGGAATTTCCGCTTGATAGCCGCAGCGATTGCAAACAACCTTCCCCACGCCCGTATGATAAGTTAATGAAACAGAACATTTGGGACACTCAATCGTCAAACCACACTCCCGGCACATGACAAAAGTAAAATAACCCCGGCGATTAATAAACAAAATTGCCTGCTGTCCCCAACGCAGCGTTTCTTTTAGCTCTTCTCTCAATTTGTCCGATAAAATAAAACCTTTAGCTTCTCGCATATCAACTATTTTAACCGGGGGGAGTTCTCGATCGTCAATTCTCTTGCTTAAAACCAGCTTCTGGTAATTACCTTTCTCGGCTTGATAATAAGTTTCAACCGTTGGCGTCGCCGAGCCCAGGACTACCGACGCCCGGTGCAGCGCCGAGAGAAAAAAGGCAACTTCCCGCGTATGATAGCGCGGGCTTTGCTCCGATTTGTAAGTGATTTCGTATTCTTCATCAAGAACAATCAAACCAAGATTCTTAACCGGGGCAAAAATTGCCATACGAGTCCCCAAAATAATGCGCGCTTCACTGCTGGCCACTCGTTGCCATTCGAGCTTTCTTTGTTTTAAGGCCAGATGACTATGTAAAACTGCTATTTGATCATGAAAGCGCTCCTTAAAACGTTCAACCAGCTGCGGCGTTAACCCTATTTCCGGGACCAACACAATCGCACTTTTTCCCTGTTCCAAAACATGCGCCACAGTTTGAAGGTAAATTTCTGTTTTTCCCGACCCCGTAACTCCGTAAAGCAAAAACTTGTCCGCTTGCCCGCCATTTATTGCTTCTATGGCTTTCTCTTGTTCTTCTGTAGGTTTAATGCTTGGGATTTCTGATTTCTGATTTATTTCGAATTTCGCGCTTCGGATTTCGGATTTTCCTCCGGGTGGCAGCACGCACTGTAGTGCTTTAAATAGAAAAGAACAATAATAATCTGCCAGCCACTTAGCCAGCTCAGCTTGTTTTTCGTTAAATAAAGGGTGGTCAGAGGCCAAGCGGAGAATATCTCTGATTCCCTTAATATTAGAGGTTTCGACAAAGCCAACCACATGGCCAATTTCTTGTCGTCTGCCAAAGGGGACTACAACCTGATGGCCGATCTGGATTTTATTTTTTATCTCCGGCGGAATAGAATAGTGGAAAATTTTATCGATATTACGCGAGGCTCTTGAGATAATTATCTCAGCATACATGCTATGTTGTCTAAGATCACCTGTGCCGCCTGAGCTTTAGCTTGTTGGGGATAATCTTTAACTTCACCTTTTCTGTCAATCGTCGAAAACTTAATTGAATCACTGTTAAAAGTCGAGTCGTCATTGGCAACAATCAAGTCCAATTTTTTTTCAACTAACTTCTTCTTGGCATTGGCAATCATATTTTCCGTTTCCAGGGCAAATCCGATTAAAACTTTCTGGCTCCGACCCTTTTGTTTGCCAATTATCTTTAGAATATCTTCGGTTTGGCCAAATTGAATAGTTAATTCCTTGGTTTTGAGTTTTGAGTTTTGAGTTTTGAGTTTTGGGGTATAGTCCCCCACCGCCGCCGCCATCACCACAGCGTCCGCTTCACTATAATGGCGAAGCACGGCCTCCAGCATTTCTTGGGCCGATTCAACCTTAACTCTTTTAACGTTATGCGGCGCCGGACAATGGCCATTAGCAGAGATTAGGGTGACGCTAGCCCCGCGCTCCCTGGCGGCTTGAGCAATGGCATAACCCATTTTTCCAGAAGAGCGGTTGGAAATATAACGCACCGGATCGATCGCTTCCTTAGTTCCTCCGGCAGTCACAAGAATGCGCTTGCCTTTCAGGTCTTGCCTAATCCCGATCAACTCAACCACCTTTTCGACTATTTCTTCCGGCTCAGACATTCGCCCAATGTCCTCATCCCCACACGCCAATTTGCCTTTTTCCGGCCCGCTAAATTCAAATTTTAATCCTTTTAACTTTTCAACATTTTCCACTATTATTGGATTCCGCCACATTTCACAATTCATGGCCGGCGCAATCAGTTTTTTCGCGGTCGAGGCCAAGATCATGGTTGTTAAAGGATCGTCAGCAATGCCTCCGGCAATTTTTCCAATAATATTTGCTGTGCCGGGGGTAATTACCATAAGTGAGGCTTTTTTGGTTAAGAAAACATGGGGCATAGGCAGTTTGGTTAATTCTTCAGCGAACAGATCGGTTATCACAGGATTTCCGGAAAGCGCGCGAAAAGTAAGCGGGGCAATTAACTTTGTCGCTTCATCGGTCATCACCACCCAAACCTCCGCTCCCAGATTTTTTAGACGAGAAACAACTTCGCAGGCTTTGTAAGCTGCGATGCTGCCGGAGACGCCAACGATGATGGTCTTATCTTTTAACATGGCCGCCGATCTCGCGATTACTTCTTCTTTTCCTTTTTGGCTTTGCTCTTTTTCTCTTTAGCCAGGCTGTCCAGCAAAGAAGGTTTTATTGAGCTTTTTTCGTCCGGCAGCAGGATCTCCTGTGGTTTTTTAGCGGGGCCGGAGAGAACTTTTATGCGTATTTTATCCGCCGCGATTTCACGCAAAGCGGTAATCACCGGGTTGTTTGGATCAAAATTATTGACGTAGGGTAAAGAGCCCTCCACTATTTGCTTTGCCCTGCCCGCCACGGCGTTTGACAACAGAAACTTGTTTTTCGTTTTTCGGATTAAATCATCTATGTTTTTTTCGCTCAATTTAACAGCGTCCTTTCTTTTTCAACATTAATAATAGCTCTGATTTTTTCTGCCGCAGAATCAACCTTGTCGTTGACTACGATGTAATCGTACTTCTCCATCACCTGCAGCTCGGCAATGGCCGCGCGTAACCGGTAATTTACCACCTCCTGATCCTCGGTTTTCCTTTTCTTTAATCTAAAGGCCAGTATATCAACAGAAGGCGGGATCAAAAAGATAAAAACCGCGGCCGCCGCCAACTTTTCGCGTTCAACAATCTTCTTTATCGAGGCTGCGCCCTGCACATCCACCTCATTCACTATAGTTTTGCCCTTCGCCAGTTCTTCTTTCAGCCGGCCAATTGGTGTTCCGTAATAAAAACCATGTACTTTGGCCCATTCCATAAACTCATTTTTTTTAACCCACTTATCAAATTCCGCTTGAGCGATAAAATAATAGTGCTCCCCATGTGTTTCTCCCGGTCGTGGCGGCCTGGTGGTAGCTGAGGTAGACACCTTAATGCCCTTATCAAGTTTCAAGAGCTTTTTAACAACGGTAGACTTACCCACACCTGAGGGACCGGACACAACAACCAATAAGCCTCTTTTTTTTCTCACTTTTTTGGGCATAAGGACAATTTGTATTTTATCATAATTAGCTTGACAAATCAATCTCATCTGGTATATATTAGAAAAATCAATCTCAAGGAGGCTGCAACATGAAAAAGCTATTCGCCGCGATGCTCCTGGTTTCGCTTCTGGCATCATTTTCCCATGGGCTAATATTTATCGGTTCCAAGCAGGCGGGTATGGGAGGGACCGGCGTGGCTTCTGCTATCGGACTCAACGCCGTAGCCTATAACCCGGCTGGGATGTTGGGCGGGCCAAACGGCGAATTATTACTCTCTTTGGGCGCGGTTAACCAGGGATTGGATCAAGTTGTGAATAGTCTTACCGCCGCCACCAGCCCCGCTCAATTCATGGTTGATAATTACAACAACGTCCTGAATGCCAATGGAACCCTTTCCGGCATATTAGGAATTAATGCCAAGCAGATCGGCATAAGTGTGTTGCTTCCGAGTTTACAAGCCACCCTCAGTAAGCCTGCCACCGGCACAATAGCTGGCTCATTTAGCACCTTGGGTGAAGGAGCGGTTATTTTGACTCTGGGCCACACCTTCACAACTCCCGGGCTCCCCATTGCTTCTCTTGATGTTGGCTTGAATGCTAAATATGTTTACGCCGCGCTAGGTTCACTCACTATCGGTGGGAACCCACTTGTTGGAACCAATGTAACCGCCACTCAAACATACTGGATCGGTAATGGCACAGGCTTTGACCTGGGAGCCAAAACATCAGTTGCCGTGCCTGCTGTTGCCGACTTCAAGGTCGGCATAGCAATGCGTAATATTGCCCAAAGTGTCAAATACACACCAAGCAATAGGACAGATACTTACACAGGCGTAGCCACAGGAGCTCCAACGCTGACAACTGGGACAGAAATTCTCAGTGCTGAAACAACTGCCACCGCCCCAGCCATAACCACTATCGGCTGTGCCGGAACGATTCCTTCAATCGGCCTGGAGTTTGCCGCTGATATCGAATCAATTAGTGGCGGGACAGGACCATTAGCTGTGGCTGCCGATACTGTAACCCATCTTGGGCTTGAATATCCGCTGCTGGCCAGGACTTTAATCTTGCGCGCCGGCACAGCTTCAGGCCAGAGCTCGTCGGTTAGCACAATTGGCGCAAAAATAAACATACCGTTTGTAACTTTGGAGATTGCCAACGTTATTGATAATAAAAACGCTCTAAAC
>METP01000031.1 GCA_001771365.1 candidate division WOR-1 bacterium RIFCSPLOWO2_02_FULL_46_20
AAAGAACGAGACCTGGAATACCTGAAACAATTCCGCGATCTTTTGCTTAAACATATTGATCGTATTTCCGGCATTGTGCAAAGGATGCTGGGCCTGGCTAAAGAAAGCGTCAAAAAACAACAGGAAATTGATTTAAATACGTTAATTGAAGATAGTTTGCGGTGCTTTACTTTTGACAAGGTTACTGTCACGAAAGAACTTAATAATGTCCCTAAGATTAGGGGGAACGCCGAAGAACTGCAAGAAGTTTTTGTGAATTTTATTCAAAACGCGATTGAAGCCATGCCCAACGGCGGGGCCTTAAAGCTTAGGACTTATCCTGAACATAACAGGATTGTGGCAGAGATTTCGGACACGGGCAAAGGTATCGCGGATAATATTAGAGAAAAGATCTTTGATCCATTTTTCTCTACCCGTCACGAAGGAGCCGGGTTGGGGCTTTCGATCGTTTATCGCATAGTCAGAGAGCACGGCGGGGACATTAAGGTCCAGAGCGAAGAAGGGAAGGGGACTACTTTTAAAATCCTGTTTTAGTTTTCTTCTGTGGTCCCTTTTTTAAATTCTTCTCTTTTTTGAATATGTTTCTCAAATGTTTCTAAAATCATTTTACCTTCTTTGCCTTCGAAAAAATTATCGATAGTGGTAATCAATTCTTCGGAGACAAAAGGTTTTTTGATGTAATTAACCACAAAACCGGAGGTGGCGCGATCCCATTTCTCAGAATCTTCCCAGGCGGTGAGCATGCAGACTCCGATATCTTCGCCAAAATCCTTGCGTACTTTATCCAAAAAGGTCAAACCATCCATATCCGGCATTTTTATGTCTAAGAGAATTAAATGAATGCGATTGCCGCCCAAACCGAAGAATACCTTATTTTTCGCGAGGTTGGCCAGAGCTTCCCTGGCAGAGTAAGAAGTAATTACGTCATATCTGCCGGTGTCTTTAATAGTGTTGGTGATTGAATTAGCAACATCTATTTCGTCGTCCACGACCATAATCATCGGTTTTGCCATTGTCATGCACCTCCAGAGGTAATTTTCTCACATATCTAATCTTGCGTCAAATAAGCATGTTATAATATCACATATGGTGCGAAATTTAACAATAATAGCGATGGCTCTTGTGTTGGCCGGGCTGATTTTTTTTGCTCTATCTTTTGTTTCGCAGCAGGCTGTAGAAGAGATATTGCCTAAAGCGAAACGTACTTCTAACCGCGGCTTGTACATCACTGCCTGGACCGCGCAAACCCCTTCTCGCCTCAGTTATATAAAAAAGCAGGCCAGGGCAGCCGGCTTAAATACTATTGTGGTCGATGCCAAAGCACTTTTAAGCAAACCCGTGCTTGAAGTCGTCAAAACAAAAAAACTGACCAACCAGGCCAAATTTGGGCCCAATGAATGGCTGGCAAAATTAACCAAAGAGTTTCATGAAGACGGGTTTATTGTTACCGTGCGCCTGGTGGTTTTTAAGGATGACCATTTAGTGATTGCGCGGCCAGACTTGGGGGTTAAAATAGAGGGGGGTGGGCTTTATCGTGACTTAAAGTGGGGCAGGTGGGCGGATCCATACTCAGATGAAGTGCGGTTATATAATGAGTTAATCGCTGAAATTGCCGCACTTTCGGGCGTTGATGAAGTTCAGTTTGATTATATTCGCTTTCCGGCGGAGAGAAGTTCTCATAAAGCGATCTATCCCCTCAAAAAAGAGGGGGTTAGTAAAGTTGATGTGATTAATATGTTCCTGGCCGGAGTTCAGAAGAGGCTAAAGAAATATAACGTGTCTATCGCGGTGGATATTTTTGGGGTAACTGCCTGGCAGAGCAAGAATGATATTGAGAATATTGGTCAAGATCTAAAGAAAATGGCAAAATATATAGATGTCTTGTCCCCCATGTTTTATCCCTCGCATTTTCATGCCGGATATGACGGTTTTGCCAATCCGGGTTCCCACCCCTACTACTTTGTTGCCAAAGGGGTTGAAAAAACCAAACAGATCTTGTCTGGTGAGGTGGTGGCGGTTGTGCCGTGGATCCAGGGATTTAATTTGAGATCGCCTAACTTTGGGACAAACTATATTTTAGAACAGGTAAAAGCGTGTAAAGATGAAAGCGCAGAGGGATATTTGATCTGGAATGCCAGCAATAAATATGAAATTACTTTCTCCGCCTTAAAAGGAAAAGGGGTTACGGCTACCGAAGATAAGGCAACCGTAACCCGTGAAGAGTAAATTAAACCTTTTTCATCTGTCCAACCAATGCGGGAACTATCACAACCGTTGCGTAACCCAGTAATAGCAAGGGGGAGTAAAAATTACCGACAACTCCTTTGTTGAAGATCTGGATGATGACCAGGTATTCCATAAGAGCGTCGATAATTAACCAAACTATCCCCACTTGAACACCCTCACCCAGGCTGTTTATCTTGTATTGTTTAGCCAGTAGCCAGAGTACGATGATGCCGGCGATTAACATGACCGCGGACATTGTGTTTCCAGTAAGTTTTAAACCAAACATCACGATTGAGCCGGCAACGAACATAAGGGCGAATAAGACCAGCCCATAACCAATAGCCTTAAGCCAATTCATATTTCACCTCCTCTTTTTTTCTTTGGTTTGTGACCAAAAGATGGTGGAGCTGAGGAGAGTCGAACTCCTGTCCGAAAAGGCAGCGCTAAAAGTCACTACGAGCGTAGCTTCTGCTAATATTTCGCCCGGAGTTTAACCCGAAGCCAGGTTGCTCTCCGCGCTATCCGCTGTAAGTCTTTTTAACCAGCCAAACGGAAAAGACCGATTAAGCAGCCATTAAATAACGTCTGACCCTGACCACAATGGCGGCAGTCAGGAGACGCGCCGCTTAAATAATTAAGCGGCTATTGCCATAGCTGGCTGGGCAAACGCAGGAGTTTTCACTCCAAACGCGCTCCAGTCAACATGGGCTAATGCTTGTTTAACATCTGCATTTAGAGAGTTGCTAACATGAGATTAACGAGGAGAGGTTAGCATCCTCGGCTCGCGACTATTACCACCACATCTTCCCGTCAAAACCCTTACAGCCCCCAAACATCAAAGTTCTCGAATAGTATCTTTCAGTAAGCCCAGGAAGGATTCAACCTGGCCTTCGTTCATCTGATAAAGCAGATCGCCGAACCTTTGCCAGTCTTCGGCTTCTTCCATTAGATCGCTGTTATCTTTAATCTTTTGCAGTTCGATCTCAATCTCTTTTTGCAATTTTTTATTGGCTTCTTCCAAGGCGGCTTGCGGATCCTTTAAACCGGTCAGCATAATAACCTCTTCAAGTATCTTTTCAAATTCATTGGCCGAGATCTCTTTTTCTTTGGCTTCGGTGGCTAAGGCAGCCAGCCGCACTGCAATGCCGTGAACGTCCATTTCCGGGCCGCGACCGATACTGTCATGGCCTGAGAGAATAACCGGCTTGATCTGTTTGCCCCCTCTTTCTTCCTCTGGTTTAGCCTCTTTGCCTACATCTTTGGGGGTGATGGGGGGTGGAATGGGAGGCTTGCCTTGTTCAGGTATTCTTATCATATTTTATTCATATCCTTTAAGACCATATCGGCCAGTTGCCGGCCCAGCGCTTCCATCTTGATTCCTTCGATCTTAGAGAGCGGCTTTTCTTTTAAGCCGGTCATTTGATCTTTGAGCAGCCTGGCCGCTTCCTGGCGCACGTCAGCCACGGTATATTTTTGGGTGCTGCTGCCAACATTACTTGCCATAGTTTTTCTCCTTAAAAGCTCTTTCAATTTCTCTTTGAGTCTGTTTATGTCTAATTTTTTCACGCTTCTCGTATTTCCTTTTGGACTTAGCTAAGCCTAGCTCAATCTTGGCCCAATTACCATCAAAAAATATCTTTAGGGGTACCAGGGTCAACCCTTTTTCGGCAACTTTGCCGACTAATTTCACCAGCTCCCTCTTATTTAAGAGCGCCTTCCTGGGCCTGGCGGGGTCGAGCGTGCTTTTCTGGTATGGGCTGACGTGGATGCCGTAAATCCATATTTCATCTTTCTCCACCCGACCAAAACTTTCTTTTAAATTGACCCGTCCCTGTCTGATGGACTTTACTTCAGAGCCTTCCAGGATCAACCCGGCCTTGTACGTTTCCAGAATATTGTAATCGAAATGTGCTTTGCGATTATCCGCGACTATTTTATAATATTTTTTCAAGGCCGTAAATAAGACCTTTGATTTTCTTAACTTTGCGGATGGCCATGACTACGCCAGGCATAAATGACTCGCGATTAATAGTGTCGTGACGGATAGTTAAAGTTTGTCCCAACCCGCCAAAAATAACTTCCTGGTGCGCGACCAGTCCCGGCAGCCTGACTGAATGGATAGGGACCTCTTTACCCATCAACTGCGCGGTTTTGATCGCTGTGCCCGATGGCGCGTCTTTTTTCTGTTCGTGGTGAAGCTCAATTATTTCAGCGTTGGGCAGGTGTTTGATAGCTTCCGCGGAGAATTTCATCATTAATATTGCGCCAATGGCGAAATTGGGCGCGACCAGACAATTGACATTGTTTTTCACGCACAAGTCTTCTATCTTGCTTAAATCTTTGTCTGTTAAACCGGTTGTGCCGATCACGGCATGGGCTTTGCCGCTTAAAATAGCTTTGACATTCGCCAGGGCGGAAGATGGTTGAGTAAAGTCGACCACGACTTCGGCTTTAGTTTCTTTAATTTTTTGCGCCAGGTTGTCTCCAATATCGGTTTGTCCGACTAATTCGAGGTCCGACTCTTGTCGCACCGCTTTTATCGTTTCGGTCCCCATTTTACCTTTTGCTCCATTAACTAAAACTCTTATTTTTGCCATATTATCCTCCCGTGTGACCAAAGCCTCCAGCGCCTCTTTTTGTATCGGTAAGCTCTGAGACTTCTTCAAATTGTATTCTCTCGACCTTGTTAATGATCATTTGCGCGATACGATCACCGCGTTTGATAATTAAATCGTTTTTACTGTGATTCATCAAAATTACCCCTACCTCGCCCCGATAATCTGCATCAACAGTTCCCGGTGTGTTTAAAACAGAAACACCTTGTTTTAAGGCCAGGCCGGATCTTGGTCGAACCTGGGCTTCATAACCATCGGGCAGGGCGATCGATATTCCTGTTGGAATAAGTTTCCATCCCCCCGGAGGAATTACCGTATCTTCAACTGCCGCGGCATACATATCCATGCCAGCCGCGTGCTCTGTCATATACTTGGGGAGTGGAACACCCTGACCATGCGGTAGTTTTTTAACTTGTACTTTTAGCATTTTGAATTAACAATGGATCTCTTTTATCGGCAGTTTTTTCATGTCACCGATTACCGCCAGAGTCAAATATTCATCCCTGAAAAACTTGTTGGCGAGTCTAATTATATCATCCTGCGTGACTTTATCAACTTTGTCAAAGATTTCCTCGATGGTTATAACGCGGCCAAAGTAATATTCCGACCTGGCCGACCACATCATGCGGCTGGCGGTTGATTCCAGTCCCAAAACCAGGCTCCCTTTCAGGTTCTCTTTGGACCGGGACAGCTCTTCCGGCCCGACCCCCTCTTTTTTAATGCTTGAGAATTGTTGCAGGATCAAATCCACCACTTGTTTTAGGCTTTCCTTGCTGGTTCCGGCATAGACATAGGAGATGCCAAAATTGTGGAAAGGTGAGGCGGCCGAATAAATAGAATAAACCAGCCCTCTTTTTTCCCTGACCTCCTGGAAAAGCCGGGAACTCATACTTCCTCCAAGAATATTATCGAGAACAGAGTATGGGTAACGGTTTTCGTCAACTTGCGAAGCGCCTTTTACTCCCAGGCAGAGATGGACCTGTTCGGTTTTTTTCTTTTTTAAATTAAGACTCCCTTTGATGTCTGCTGGCGCCGATGGTGGCGCCGGTTGCCGGCCGCTCCAGGAGCCCAGGTAGTTATTTAATCGATCAATTGTATCCTGAGAAATGGCTCCGGCCAGGGCCACAATAGTATTTTTGGGCGAGTACCACTTTTTTCGGTAATTCAGGATATCTTGTCGGTTAATAGCCTTCACGGTTTTTCTTAAACCAATGGTTGGCTTGCCAATGGGATGGCCGTGCAGGATCTTTTCGGCAAAAAAATCATGGATCAGATCATCCGGCGTATCCTCATACATCTTGATTTCTTCAAGTATCACCCCTTTTTCCATAGCCATGTCTTTGGGCTCAAAAATCGAGTTCAAGAGAATATCACACAGCACGTCAATGGCCGTATCAATATGTTTATCAAGGACCATGGCATAGTACATGGTCTGTTCTTTGGCGGTATAGGCGTTTATTTTGCCGCCAACCGCGTCCAGCTCTTTGGCGATTTGATAAGCCGAACGTCTGGCGGTCCCTTTAAAGCTCATGTGCTCAATAAAATGCGAAATGCCGCTTTCTTTGGTTGTTTCGTTGCCCGAGCCCGCGCCGACGAGTATTCCCATGGCAACCGAGCGCATGAACGGGAGCTCCTCGGTTAAGATTTTTAGTCCGTTATTTAAAATTGTCTTTTTTGTGTTAGGAATCATATATATTATGTTTGAGAATGTAGGCTTCGACCGCTTTCGGCACAATACTTTTTACTGATCTTCCATTTTTAATCTTTTGCCTGATGTCTGACGACGAAATATTCTCCCTGAGTTCCATAAGATTTATTTTGTCGACCTCTTTTTGAAGAGGGGGAAATTTAACCAGCCTTCTGAAGGTTCTGATCTTTGTCCCCGGTCTTGTGCCGACAATAAATTCACAAAGCTTAAAAAGCTCCAAAGGTTTTTTCCAATCCAGGATCTCGTTAATTGAATCTAGGCCCATAATGTAGAATAATTTACATTGGCTTTTATATTTCCTCTTTAGCTTATTAAACGTGTCAACCGCGTAGCAGACCCCCTTGCGGTCCATTTCAATTCTGGAAATTATGTATTTTTTCTTCCCCTTGATGGCCAATTTAACCATCATATAGCGGTGTTCTTTGTCAATAATTTCTCCGTATTCTTTGTGTGGGGGGAGGCCTGAGGGAATAAAAATCACCTTATCCAGAGCAAATTCCTGGAGTGCGGCGTTGGCTAAGGCCAAATGGCCTTTGTGAATGGGGTTGAACGTGCCGCCCATGATGCC
>METP01000032.1 GCA_001771365.1 candidate division WOR-1 bacterium RIFCSPLOWO2_02_FULL_46_20
TTTAATGTGGGGATTCACACCTATTCTTCCAAAAGAAAATCTTCATAAATATTTGGGTGTCCCATTGCGGAAGTCAGGAGCGCTGTCACGGCAAAAGCGTATTTCCAGATCCTAACTGACACCTTGATCGCCCGCTGGATCCCAGTATTCCAGAAAAAGCCAAAACGCCGCGTGATTCAGGCTCCTCGCTTCTATTTTTTTGATCTCGGAATAGTTAACCATTTGCTGAAACGCCAAAATATAGAGCCCGGCAGCGAGGTTTTTGGCGCGGCTTGCTTATTGGCGCACGGCCTCCCAGCTTGAAGTTGATTTTATAATAGGAGATCATGAAGTCGCCCTGGAAATAAAAACCGCAAAAAATGTCACCCCATTCCATTTAAAAGGCCTTAAAGCCTTTTCCGAAGAATACGCGACAAAACAGAATATTGTCATTTCCCTGGATCCCCGCCCCAGGCTGTTAGACAATATCAATATCCTGCCCTGGCAAGAATTCCTGGAAAGGTTGTGGGACGGCCAAATTATTTAACCCCCATCAGCCACTGGCCTCCACGCCCACCCGCCTCTGGCGGTGGTCTAATCTTTATTAAACTTGACTTTACTTATTATTTAATATATAGTAAACAACATATGGCAAATAAACTGTTAAACCGACTAATTATTAACGAAATCAAGCCTTTTCTGGCAACAAATGACGTTATCGTCTTGCATGGCGCCAGGCAAGTCGGCAAAACTTCCATCCTTTTACTCCTGGAACAATCTTTAAAGGAAAAAGGCGAAACGACCTTTTTTATTGACCTGGAAGATTCCCGCAATCTCCAGGTGCTTGATTCAGGCATTGACGAACTTATCAAACATTTAACCGAGGAAGGCGTTTATCCCCGCCCCGGGAAAACTTATGTTTTCCTCGATGAAATACAATACCTGGCTGACCCGTCCAAGCTCTTAAAGCTGGCGGCGGACCACCATCCGGAATTAAAACTGATCGTTTCCGGATCTTCCAGCTTTTTGCTCAAGAAAAAATTCAGCGATTCTCTGGTCGGCCGCACGGTCGACTTCGAAGTCCACAATCTATCGTTTGCCGAATTCTTGCTTTTCAAAGGCCTCCTTTCAATTTCTCCCGGAAAGGCAACCGTAAAAAAGCTGGAAGCGCTCAAGTCATTATATGAGGAATACGTGCTTTACGGCGGCTACCCCAAAATTGTCTTGACCCCTGACCTCCTAATGAAAGAAAAATATTTACAGCAGATCATCGACACCTATATCCGGAAAGATATCCGCGACCTGGCGGAGATTAAAGATGTTAATAAGTTTAACCGCTTATTGGAAACGCTGGCCGCGCAAAGCGGACAATTACTAAATGTCCACGAACTGTCCAATACCTGCAACCTGGCGAAACAGACGGTAGAAAATTACCTTTTTTTGCTGGAACAAACATATATCCTGCGGCTGGTCAGGCCTTTCAGCACTAATTTGCGGACAGAATTGAGCAAAACGCCTAAAGTTTTCTTTTTTGACACCGGCATCATGCAGCTTCTTTGGTTAAAAACCTTGCCCCGGGAAATTCTTGGCCAGGCCTTTGAAACAAGCGTCTTCAGCGAACTGGCGAAAAACTATGGCGTAGACAAGGTTTTTTTCTGGCGCACGACCGACAAGAAAGAAATTGATTTTATTTTAAAACGGGCCAACACGCCCCTGCCGCTGGAAGTCAAGATCAGTTTTGCGCAATTCCACCCCGGGGCGATCAAAGCTTTTCTGGCTAAATACCAGCTGCAGGAATATAAAATTATTGCCCTGCGCGGCAACGCAAAAGCCCCCCACTCCCTCTATCCCTGGCAGCTCGATAACTTAAAATAAATCCGGCGCTGGCCTCCACACGCCCCTTCCCCCCATATTTTTCCATTGCCAGCAAAATAGCAAAATTAGGTGAAATTATCCAGCGAAGAGGGCGATGAACATTCACGGAAAGACTAAAATTACAGAAAAGGGATATGAATATGACTGGAATTTTTTCAGGTTATCTTAACAGCAGGGGCGAAGCGGCGCGATTAACAACTTTGGCTCGCGCTCGACGGCAGGGACCGGGACTCCCTTTGCTGCAGCGGGTGGTCCATAATATGAAATCAGAAGAAATTCTTGCCGCTAAAGCCGCTGATGCCGTCAACCGCCAACCGGAGGAATTGCAAGCCCGGTTGCGCACAATGCAAGCCAGCGGCGAAACCCCAGATAAGGCATTAATCGAAGAAGTAAAAAGATACGTTTTAAGCGGTAATCGTTTTCCTGACGGTGAGGTCGCCTTGCTTGGAGGAGATGATTATTTTGCCCTGACGCCGTTTACCCCAACTGCCGGCACTGCCTGGAATCAGGACCAAATCCTAACACACGATCCGGAGGAAGTCAGAAGTTTGATCGATGCCGGAAATACTGCCCTAGCCGGCAATCTGGTTAATCCGCTTGCTTCTACGGTCATCACCGGTTTGCCAGCCGCCGGCATTGCCAGTCGGGCGGCATCATATGCTAAAGCCCATCCGGATTTAGTCGGCAAAATCGCCGCCCTGGGCGGGCTTGACGGCTTAGAAAAAGATGAACTGCCGCCGCGCTTCCTCTATCCGCTCAAGACCGATCGCGGTACCCAGACCCTAATCGGCCTAATGCTGCAACATTCCCGGCAGATTGGTCAGGATCTTAATGTCTTGATCCCCTCAATCCTCATGCTTCATCCCCGGTTCGCCGAATTAGTCTTAGCGCGCTTAGATAAGGAGCTTGGCGGGCGTGATGAGAACGAATTAGATAGCATTGGCCTGATTTCCCAATCGATGGCCCGCCGGGCTTACCTGACCGATCAGACCTTTATAAATGGCCTGGACCCAACCGGCCATGGCGATTATCCGAACTTACTGGCCAAATTAGATATTTTTAATTATCTTGTTGAGCAAGGTTTCCGTTATCTAGTTTTTAGCAACGCTGACGAAATCATGTGGTCGCCAAATCCATTCATGATCGGGATTGCTGAACGGTTAATTAGCCAGGGCTATGCCGGCATTGTTTTTGTCGTGCCGAACACCAATAATCAATCGGGCGGCGGCGCGGTTAAGCGTGTAAATAATCCCCGTGAGCAATTTCTCTGCGAAATGCCCTGCCTGCCCGCTGATCAGCTGGCAGACGGCAAATATCCGCTCGGCATTAACACAACATTCTATGTTTTATCTTTAGAACATCTGGCCAATCGTACTGCTGACCTTTCAACTCTTAGTCCCGCGCTGGATATAAAAACCACCAAGGGACGCCATGGCGGCGAAGAGCTGGCATTGACCCTCGAATCGTGGGCTGGGACAGAATTCACCAGGCATCTTCGCACGGCCTTCGCTTTAGCCCCTCGAGCCGGCTTTTTTACCGGCGTGAAAAGTTTAGAGCACTCCCATTCCGACATAATTCCCCCAGAGCTTCGCGGGGATCCTGTGTACGGCAGAATGACTTATGAAAAGTATTTACAGCATCTGGCCCATAGTTATCCGCGGATTCTTAAAATGATGACAGCCAGCGACCCGTGCCTAATGGAAAAGTTATTGTTAAGCGGCGGGAGTTATTTGCTGGATATGTAAGAAGAAAAAGGGAGTCCAATATGCCGACAGGTCTAATTAAAGTTGAAGTCCATCCAACTTATCGCTGCAACCTGCGGTGCACCTATTGCATCGGCAAACAAACCAAAAGAAAGGAAGCATCTTCTCTCCCCAAAGAATTCCTGTTGTCTCTCGCCGCGCAGATAGTGCAATTGCCTATTAGCCATACTGTTATCTCCGCGCTGCGCGGAGAGCCGTTGCTAAACCATCATACCGAAACCTTTTTAAGAAAATTAAAAGAAGGGCCAGACCTGAAACAATTCACCGGCCTGCACACCAACGGGACCCAAATCACCGACGATATAATAGAAACCCTAACTAGTGATAATCGCGGCGGCGACTATGTCTCTTTTCACCTTAGCGCTCCGGATTCCCAGGCTGAACTATACCAAAGGATCCATGGCGGCAAGGTGGGAACCCACAAAAAAGTCATCGCCGCCATCGAAAAATTAGCCGGGAGGAAAGCCCAAAAAAACGCCCAAGTATTTTTAAGGATTAATTTTCTCTTAACCCCTGTTAATTATCAGGCGATTTCTGATCTCGAACGATATGTGCTTGAGTTTGGGGCGTTAGGGATAGATGATATCCGCTTCTCCATGCCCATTATGCCCATCGGGCAAAAACGAGGCGAAAATTTGTTTTTATCCCAGCAACAAGCGGCAGAAATATTAGCGGCCAGCCAATTTTTAAATGGTTTAACGGCGGTAACAGTTTCTATCGAGACTGAGCGTTTCAGCATCGTCCATCAAGGCAATAGCTTATCAAAATGTTTTGTTAAAGATTCCGCCCTGGTCATTTCTCCCGACGGTATGGCGGCTCCGTGTTGTTATACAGCTCACGCGGGTTTCCCTTATAGGATCGAAGTTTTAGACAGAAGTCTTGACGCATTATTAGAGCTGATGAGAAATTTAGCCTTTAATCCCGCGGAGGTTTGTCCGGCTTGTTCCAGGACAGATTTCATGGCAAATATTGTAGCCAGGACCAGCAAGCCCTAAGCCCTTTCCCCTGTTAGCTAAAGTTGAAAAGTGGACTCGCTTAAAGTTCAAAAGTGGACTTTAGGGAATATTGCTCTTGGATATGAAGTTGTCAGGACAAGCCGGTTTTCGTGCCAAATTCTGATGCCAATTGCCTGGGATTTCCTGTCCGGAACTATGTGAATATTAACTTCTTCGTACGGATCAACTTTTGGGACCTGAATAACTTGATTCCATAGCGATATCTTGCGGTACCCATCCGTTTGACGAACCTCTCGCAGGCAGAACACGTCGGCCAGACTGGTGTATGGCTTGGGAATGACAAGGGGTCGAAAAAAGGTCTGGCCGGATTCCCTGGCCCGCGCAAACCTAACCACAGGAATTTCTCCTGTTGTGGAATGAACTTGATGTTTGTTGTATCGTTCCTCTTCATATCGCAGAACTTCTCTGGCATCTTTAATTGTAGTGATCTTCTCTCTGGCGCAGGTGCGGACAATCCGGTCTTGCAGCCAACGATAAGGGCGCTCGATCTTCCCCTTAGCCTGGGGAGATAACGCATAGATCGCCTTTGCCCCGGCAGCTTCCACGCATTGCTTCCACTGGGGGTTAACTTCATCAGTTTTATGATACTGCGGCACCCAAATGCTTTCCCCATGACAGACAAAACGAAAAACACGCAGACTATCAACATAGTACTGGAGAGGAATGCCATTTGTCGTCATAACTTCCCGTGCCGCCTCAATGTGGGCCCAGGTTGATTCGGACTCGACCAACTCGGCATAAAGCAAGGAGCGAGAGTAATCATCCAAAGATGTAATGAGAACCCATTTCCTTTCAGCATAGGGACTCCATAAATGATGAGAAGCGTCATGCTGGATTAATGCTCCGATGGCAGTAGTGATGACTTCTCGCGCATGAACTTGCCTTTCTCTCTTCGGCTGATAACAACCATATTCCTTAGCACGTTGGATAATTGTTGGGACTGAAACCCTGATGCCCCCTTTGCTCAGGTTGTCACATATGGCGGAATAATTAAATGTAGTGATGGGGATCTTGGGGTCTTGGATAAGCTTTTGATCCGCTTCCAGTTCTTTCCTGATTTTGTACTCATGTTGTTTGCTAATGCGTTTATGCCCTTGCCTGGCGTAAGTAATAGAAAATGATTCTGGAGCCTTTCTGTATCTTTGTAACAGGGCAAAGAAACGACTCCGCCCAATCCCAAGAAACTCAAGTACCTCCTTAACCGAAATAAGCCCCTTGTAGTAATTACCAAGGACCGCCTTGACCTGTTCCGAAGCGAGACGTTTGTGCAGTTGCATATAAATCCCCCCTTTTAGGAGGATATTAGCACCCTGCTAGAGTCCAGTTTTCAACTTTAAATAGTCCACTTTTGAACTTTAAATAACACCTAAGCCCTTTCCCCTTGACAACCCTGCATAAATAAACCATACTTTATATTTACAAGGGTATTACAAAGTGTACAATAGGAATTTAGAGTACCAAATCGAGCATTTGATCAACCAAAAGCAGTCTGCGCTGGTTTTTGGCCCGCGGCAGGTCGGAAAAACTACTTCCCTAAGAAAGTGCTCCTGACTTCCGCACTTGCCTCAAAATGAGCTAATTTCCCTCGTAAAAAGTTGCGATTTGGGTGTCCCATTGCGGAAGTCAGGCCCTGGCATCACTTCTAATCCTAATCATCTTCCTCTCTCCTCCCTTGCCCTTTATCCCTTCATGGGCCTTCACGGGCCCTTTTCCACTCTACCGCCATACACATGTATTGACATATTACGTATATTGTCATATAATGGCGCCTATGTTTGACAGAAGAATTATTGAATATTTGCGCGACTGGAAAGACAAGCCAAGCCGGAAGCCGCTGGTTGTAAGAGGGGCGCGGCAAGTAGGAAAAACCTCGGCAATACTAA
>METP01000033.1 GCA_001771365.1 candidate division WOR-1 bacterium RIFCSPLOWO2_02_FULL_46_20
GTCCCTGTTTTACGGTCAAAGTAGGGTTTTAACTTTTGCAGAGCCTCCCTGCTCTGGTTTTCCCTGGGGCCGTCATCTTGTGCTTGAACGTTCTTATAATCTGGCGGCACCGGTACCGGAATAATCTCTTCTGCCAGCCTCCCCTCTTTGATGGCAGCCACGGCACGCTGGTGGGAGAGCAGAGCAAATTCATCCTGTTCCTTCCTGGTTATATGAAACTCGCGAGAGAGCACCTCGGCGGTCAAGCCCATAATCATGCCGCAGATTGGATCGGTCAATCCTTTTTCTACACCAATAATCGGCTTGAGATATCGTAAACGGAATGAGCAGAGGACACCCAGTCTATCTTTTAGACTCCTGGCTTTAAACAGAGCAAAGAAAAAATCTTTCATCTCTGATCCAAATACTAAAGGGATATTGCTCATTGACTCTGTTCCGCCGGCTATAATAATCTGTGATTCTCCGGACAGGATCTGATTCGCTGCGGCAGTAATCGACTGCATGCCGGAGGCACAGTTGCGATTAAC
Organism: candidate division WOR-1 bacterium RIFCSPLOWO2_02_FULL_46_20; assembly: GCA_001771365.1. GTDB lineage: Bacteria > Margulisbacteria > WOR-1 > O2-12-FULL-45-9 > O2-12-FULL-45-9 > O2-12-FULL-45-9-A. The sequence continues at coordinate 528 of METP01000033.1, forward strand.
CGTATGCGCAATAACAGAGAACGGCAGCCCAGCCTTTAAGGCAATGACTCTTGAAACATTAGCCGCATGGACCGGCTGGGCCACGTTGCCAAAGATCACCTCATCGATTTTTTTGGCCGGCAGCCCGGTTCTGGCTAAAATTTCTTTGACTACAATGGCTCCCAGATCGTCGGCGTCTAGAAATTTAAAAACACCGTCCGCTTTTATAAAAGGGGTCCGGATACCATCTAAAATCGCAATACGCTCTTTCATTTTTCCTTATAGATTTCCGCAATCAGCTCTTTATACCGATCTACGATGACATGCCTTTTTATTTTTAAAGTTGGGGTTAACTCTCCCGATTCAACAGAAATCGGATCCAGGATAAAACGGTACTCTTTTATCTGTTGCCAATGATCCAGCCGGCTGTTAATCGCTTCAATCAGGGACTCAATTTTCTTCTTAATAAATGGGCTGGCCAAAAAGTCCTGCTCGCTTTGTCCTTTTGTTTTTTTCCACTTTTTAAAATATTCCGGATCGGGGAAAAGGAGCGCGCTGACAAAACTTTGCCCCTCCCCGATTACCAGCGCCATATCAATTAGTGAGGAAGCACAGAGCTCCTGTTCAATGGGAATTGGCGAGACATATTTGCCGCCAGATGTCTTTAGCAACTCTTTTTTGCGGCCGGTTATAGTTAAGTAGCCTTCACTGTCGCATACCCCCAGGTCACCAGTATGCAGCCAGCCGTCAGCATCGATCATCTTATTAGTCTCCTCAGGCATTTCATGATAGCTCCTCATGATATTTGGCCCCCTGGCTAAGACCTCCCCGGTCGAGTCTATTTTAAGTGTTACGTCCGGAAAAGCTTTGCCCACGGTTCCCAGCTTATGGTTGCCCGGATAATTGGCAGAGAGAATTGGCGCGGCTTCGGTTAAACCGTAGCCTTGATAAAGTGGTACTCCAATATTTATAAAGAAACGGTAAAGATCTCTTTTAAATGGCGCTCCACCTGTTATCACAAAACGTAAACGCCCGCCCAACGCTTTCATAAGTTTTTTAAAGACCAGCAGCTTAGCCAGCATAAATTGAAGGCTTTGGCGGTCCTTGTCCGGGTCATGTTTATTAGCAATCTCAATTGCCCAGGCACCTATAATTTTCTCAACCGCGCTGGCAGCCGCTACCTTGGCCTTAATTTTGGCATAAATCTTTTCAAATATACGCGGCACCACCACTATCGTAGTTGGCCTAACCTCTTTTAAGTCATCACCCAATTTTTTTATATCTGAATTAAAATAAATCGAGACACCGCTTGCTATATAGTAATAAACAATAGTGTGTTCAAAACTGTGCGCTAAGGGCAGACAGCTAACAGCAACATCCTTTAAAGAATCCAAAGGGAAGATCTGTCGCGCGGCCTTTAACTGGCTGATAACATTTTTGTGAGTTAGGACCACTCCTTTGGGCATGCCGGTCGATCCGCTGGTGTAGATAATAGAGGCCAGGTCTTTTTCCTGGACAGCCTTTTGCCTGCTTTGATAGATGTCCGGTTGTTGAGCCTCTAATATCATCCCCCGTTTGATAAAATCTTCGAAGCTGATTATTTTTTTATCGTCCGGCATAAAACCTTGGCAGATTACATTTTGGATCGATCCAAGGTGCGGGGCCACCCGCTCCCAGGCGTCCGGACAGAATAAGAATAATTGCTTGAGTCTGCTATTCTCTATTTTAAACTCAAGGTTCCCTTCGCTGCCAGGGGGAAAAAAAGGAATTGTAACTGCACCAATAGAAAGAATGGCCAGGTCGGCCATCAGCCAAAAGGGAGAAGGAAAGGCTAAAATACCAACCGCCTCGCCTTTTTTTACTCCAAGCTCATGCAAGGCCAGCGCTAAATACTTTACCTGATTGATAAACTCCCTGGTTGAGACAGATTTCCATTGGCCGTCATCTTTATAATTAAAAGCCGTGGGATTATTGTAAGTTCTTGCGACATATTCACCAAGCTCCGCAAAGTTACTGAAGGGATAATTTTTCATACCGGCCGCCTCACTACCCATTATTTGTGCCGAGTATAACATGAATTTAATTATTAAACCATGCTATAATCCTGCTGGAAAAATGCAAAACCTGAAAGAGCTAAATATCATTTATCGCCATTGGCCGGCCAAGCGACCAAAAGCTGTCTTGTTGTTAGTCCACGGTTTGGGAGCCCATTCCGCCCGCTGGGAATTTTTGGCCCTCTTTTTTGCCCACAGAAATATTTCCAGCTATGCCATTGAGTTGAAAGGTTTTGGCCAAACCCGGGAGCGTCCCCGCGGCCATATCGCCTCGTTTAATATATATTATGAGGATATTATACGGCTGGCAGAGGTTATCAAACGAGAAAATCCGGGGGCAAAAATATTTCTGCTTGGCGAAAGCCTGGGTGGGTTGATCTGTTTTATTCTTGCCGGCCTATACCCGGACAATTTTTCCGGGCAGATTCTCATTTCACCTGCTTTTAGAAATGCGATGAAATTTCCCCCGTCGGCTTATTTAACACTGCTAACATTTTTTCTGATCGATCAGAAAAAGATGGTTAAGGTCCCCTTTGCGGCCGCGGATTGTACCAGTGATAAAGAATATCAGGAGGTCATGCGCGATAATCCTGACGAATTAAGAGCCATGAGCTTAAAAATGATCCTAAATACATTGCTTGAACAGCTTAAAGTTCCGCGCCTGGCAAAACGCCTGACCTTGCCATCGCTCTTTTTAATCCCGGGCAAAGACACAATGATTGATGAAAATGTAAGCAGACGGATTTTTAATAGTCTTAAACTTGGCGATAAAACAAAAATCGAATACCCCGAGATGCTGCATGCGCTTTCGATTGAACTGGGAAGGGAAAAGGTTTTTCGAGATATTTTTTCCTGGCTAAGCAGCAGGCTGTGACAGGGATTCTTTATTAACCAGTCGCGCGACTCGCTCAACAGGAGGAGCCCGCTTATATGTTGCAAAAATAATCTGATCGGAGTAATATGTCTCCATTATGATAATAAGACTACTTTTTATTTCATTATTGATTATTCTCTCAACAACAGCAGAAGCAAAAATGCCCGCCAAAGATAGCTATGGCGCTCGCGGCGGACTGGGGATGGATATCAGCGGAGGCATTGCTTACGGATTGGGAGGCAATTACCACCTGTACAAAGAAGATTATGTTGCCGAACTTGGGCTCCACCTGTACGGTGGCTCATCCGGCAAAACTTCTGTTAGCGGAGCGCACACCTATACCGATAAAACTTCGATGCTCGTTTTCGGTTTCCTGGCAAATTTTCTCTTCAACTACAATAACGACGCATCGGCCCCTTTTTGGATAGCCGGGGTCGGCCTAACTGGGGTTGCGGTAAATTGGTCTGAAGAAAGCGCAACTGATACCAGCCTGGGGACCCCACTTACCGGTGGAGGGAGCATACAAAGGGTTAATTCCGGCGGATTTGGCTCAATTGTTAATCTGGGGGTTGGTTATCTCTTTGGGGACGGCCTTGATCTTAGATTTGAGGCACCAATGATTTTTATTTTTAGCCCAGGGGGAGGAGCTTCCTCTTTCGTCCCAACATTTACACTAACTGCCGGATATCGGCTTTAGCTCTTCAAAAATAATAATTAAAAGTATATATTGGTCTGGCTAAACTCTGGGAATTTGTAAAGATACCTAAAGCCAGCTCAAGGTGCTCAGTAAAAAGCCAATAAAAACCGACCTCTGAAGTATATCCACGGCCATAATTAACCAACCCCTGCGCGCTAAAATCTCCAATATATTGCAGATGTCCGGCAAGCCTAAAGTCTTGATTGATTCTATAAGTGTAGAGAAACCCCGGCCCGATTAAAGATGGATTCATGCTCGTAGTCAAAACCTTCCTGATACCAACACAAGTTGCCAGATCAAGACGCTCTGAGCTGTACCATTGTTTTAATAAGCCAATATATCCCTCATAATTGCTGTTGTTCCAATTATAAATATCACCGTGTTTGCTAAAAAAACCATGCAGCTCAAATTCGTTGCCCAATCCATAATGAAGGAAAACAAAATTTTGGCCATAATTTATATCTGTAAGGGGGTTTATTGATACATCCAGCTCAAACTTCCCCTTCTCCATAGCAGTCCCCGTGTCAAATAAAGCGAAGGCAAAAGAAGAGCAAATGAGTAACCAGGCAAGTGCGATAACAAGTTTCTTAACTTTAGTCACCTTCAAACTCAGTCTGCGCGTAAACAGAATACCCGGCCTGCTCAAGTTTTTTCTTGCCGCCCAGGTCCGGCAGATCGACAATAAAAGCCAGCTCAATTATTTCTCCATGAAGTTTTTTGACTAACTTGGCCGCAGCCATGGCAGTCCCGCCAGTGGCGATCAAATCATCGACAATCAAAACTTTTTGCCCCTTCTCTATCGCATCCTTATGAATCTCTACTGTGTCAGTCCCATACTCAAGGGCATATTCTTCGCTCTCTGTCTCGGCCGGAAGTTTCCCCTTTTTGCGCACAGGGACAAACCCTTTGCCCAGCAGATAAGCTATGGCGCCGCCCAGGATAAACCCGCGGGAATCAATACCTACCACCACATCTATCTCTTTCCCCTTGTATCTATTGGCGAACTCATCAATGCATATCTTCAGTCCCACCGGATCTTTAAGCAAAGTCGTAATATCCCGAAACATTATTCCAGTTTTAGGCCAGTGAGGCACAGTTCGGATCCGCGACCTGATCGGCATTATATCCTCCCCACAGCTTTAATTATAAGCCGTTTAACTTTTTCCGCGTTTTCTTTCATGCGTTCCATCACCATTTCAAAAGTAACTGGCTCTTCATCCTCTTTCCAGCAATCATAATCAGTTGACATGGCAATCGTTTGGTAAGGAATCTTTAACTCGTTGGCCAGAATAACTTCCGGACAAGTAGACATATTAATTATATCTGCCCCCCAGGCACGAAACATATGGCTCTCCGCTTTGGTGGAAAACCTGGGCCCCTCAATCGTCACCACTGTTACGTCCCTGTTATATTCAAAACCAAACTCATCACAGGTCCGGCAAAGAATATCAATCATTTTCTTATCATAAGGCTCGCTCATCGGAGTATGAACTACTTTATCAGTAAAAAAAGTCAAATTTCTGTGGCGGGTAAAATCAATAAATTGATTAGGAAAAACCAAATTTCCCGGTTTAATTTCTTCTCTTAAAGAACCAACCGCGGTTGCCGCAAAAATATGAGTGCAACCCTCTTCCCTTAGCGCGTAGATATTAGCCAAAAAATTAACCATGGTAGGCATAATGCCGTGATCTCGGCCGTGACGCGCCAGGATAACAACGTCGACTCCGCCGATTTTTCCACACTTAAGCGGAGAGGTCGGCTGGCCATATTTATTGTTGACCTCTTTCTCATGCGGTTTTTCTAAAATTTGAGGATCGTCTAAACCCGAACCGCCAATAATGCCTATTTTCGCCATGATTACATTATAGGTGCGTTAAGTTTGCGGTGTCAAGATAATTTTTAACATAATCCGCGATCGCTTCTGCCAATGGGGTAAAAGAATACTTAAACCCGGACTTATGTAATTTAGCCAGCTTTGCCTCCGTAAAATATTGATATTTATCTTTAATTAACTCCGGCATTTCGATATATTCGATATTAATCTGCATGCCTAAAGCGGCAAAAATAGATTTGGCTAAATCATTCCAGGAACGAGCCTGGCCAGTCCCAACGTTGAATATGCCCTTCACCTTCCCATTTTTGTAAAACTTATACATCAGATTAATTACATCTTTAACATAAACAAAGTCGCGCTTTTGTTCTCCGTTTTTATATTCTGGCTTATAAGATTTAAAGAGCCTAATTTTGCCGTCCCGCTTAATTTGCTCATAAGCTTTCACCACCAGGCTGCGCATCTCGCCTTTATGATATTCATTCGGCCCAAAAACATTGAAATAGCGAAAGCCGACGACTTTATCACTAAATTTATTTTCAATAAGCCAGACATCAAATTTGTGTTTGGATTGTCCATATAGATTGAGCGGTCTAAGCTTTGGCGTCAAGCTATCCTCGTCCGAATAACCCAAACTGCCATCTCCATAGGTTGCGGCGGAACTGGCATAATAAAAAGGAACGTTACTGGACAAAGCCCAATTAGCCAATGTTTTTGAATATTCAAAGTTATTCTTAGTCAGAAAGTTCGCGTCCGTCTCCATTGTTGAGGAACAGGCGCCAATGTGAAAGAGCGCTTTTGCTTGTGTTGAGACTGCGCCCCGGCGAAGCTTTTGGATAAAATCATCCTTGTTTAGATATTCTGAATATTTCTTACCTTCGAGGTTTTTCTTTTTTAAGTCGGAATCAAGTTCATCCACAACAATAATATTATTTTCGCCGGCTTGATTAAGTTTCCAGAGAAAGCAGCTGCCGATAAACCCGGCACCGCCGGTTAGGATGATTTCAGGCTGATCAGATCGTTGTTTTGCCATTTAAATTTAAGCCGTGGGCGTTTATTGACTAACCCTTTACCAAAAATATAAGCGGTTAAAAGAGGCAATGACACGCTTGGTTCAACCCAGGCCATGGCGGTGCGCGCCTGTTTATCAATTTTCCCCCAGGAGCGGCCTTCACTTAAGGTTGAGCTGGACAACCCGCCATCAGCCGTCACCGCGGTAGTTATCTGGAGAGCGTAATCATGCCCCTTTTCTTTGCCATACAAATAACTCATCACAATAGAATCATTAATATAATTTTTGGGCACTCCGCCGGCCACATAAAACGCCGCCGTTTTTTTAGACTTAACAACTATTTGCACCAACTCCACATTATCACGGATCGAATCGATCGATAGCATGGCTCGGCCATCTTCCTTGGCTCTGATCTGATGCTCAGCCAAACCTATGCCGATGGACGAATCATTTAAAGCCGGGACAAAAACCGGCACACCAAGTTTTCTGCACTGATAAAGAATAGATTCTTCGTCTTCTATTCTATCAGCTAATTTTTCCAGAAAAGCCCGGCTGGAATAATTACCCGGGGACAAATCATCTGCTACCAGCCTGCAAAAATGGTCGGTTTGCATAACTTTTTCTTCATCAATGTAGGTATCGTAAATGCGATCGACTTTTAAGTCATAAAGTTCCGCGTCATCGGCTGCCGGCGAGCCAATAAAATGACCATGGCCTAAAGCGGCATATACATCCTGATAAATTATCGCCCCGGTCGAAACCAGCACATCAACCGCGCCGGAAACAACCAGGTCGCGAATTACCCGACGCAAGCCGGCCGCAATCAGGGGGCCAGCCAAACCAAGGAAAACAGTTGGCCTCCCCTTATCCTGATACATATTTTTTAAGACTTGAGCACACTGGCCAAGATTGCGCGCCTGGATAGACATAGAAGACATAGATTCAACTAAATCAGCAACGGTCATTTTTTGAGTAATTTTGACCTGGTTGACACGCTGGTTAAGTATTTTACGTTTATTTAGCATGGGAGTTATTTAACCCAGAACATCCCTGTTTGCCGTCGATACCGACGGTACTGATCGCCAAACTCTTTGGCTAAATTTAGTTTTTCTTCAAGATTAGCGTGAAACCAGATCAAAGCCAGGATAAACATACCAAAATAAAATGAATAAACAGCCGCCCAGACCCACCACCAACCTACAGAGATAAATATCATTGACAACAAAAGAGGATGTCTCAGCAAAGCATATGGACCGGAGGTGATCAAACCTGTCTGTCCTTTTTTAAATTGAGCGATTGCCCAACGCCGCAGAGCAATTCCCAGCACAATCGCGACAACTCCGGCTACCCGCCACCAAAAATAATCAAGCTCGAATCTGGGTTGATTAAAAAACACAGTTGCCAGCGGCAACCATGTCATCACCTGCCCCCCCGGCCAAGCATACCAGGAAAACTTTTGTGCATTAATCGCCAGCCAGATAAGCGCGATATTGAGAGCAAAGATTCCTACAAAAATTATTTGAATAATCATATGCGTATTTTATAACAAAAGTAAAACATAAACAAGGTGTCGTAATTTCGACATTTATAACTAACTAACAACACGCTCATTCGCCTTCGGTGAACTCGCTACAACTAACTACTAACAACTAATTTTACATATAATGCCAATAAAAACCGTAGAGACTGTAAATTGTTAGTTGTAAGGCTCGAAGAGCCTGTGTTGTTAGTAATTAGATGGTAATAAGATTGCTACTACTACAACAAGATTCATTACGGAAAAAGGAGGTGATACAAAATGACAGGTGGATTAAATAGATCGATCCTCGCAGGCAGGCTAACCGCAGATCCGGTAGTGCGCTACACCAAGAAAGAGCTGGCAGTTACTCACTTTTGTCTGGCAATCAATAGAGTTGGCAGCGATAACGCGGAATTCATAAATTGCGTCGCTTGGGGAGGTTTAGCCAAAGTTTGCGGTGAATTTCTTAAGAAAGGAAGATTAGTCGCAGTTGAAGGCAGACTCCAGGTTCGCGGCTACAAAGACAAAAAAGGACAAAAGAAAACCTCGACCGAAGTAGTTGTTGATAACATGCAGATGCTCGATTCCAAATTCTACAATGCGGCCTCCAAAGCAGACGCAACTCTCGTAGAAGTTTAACTTATCTTGCTCCGGGCGGCCTCCTCGCCGCTCGGGGCTTGTTCCTTGAAAGACAGAATGTTATAATTTTGCCATGCCTCGAAGAATTTTCTCAATTATCTTGCTGGTCTTTTTTCTTTCGGGAAACAGCCTGGCCGTCAAAACGATTAATCTCCCTACTCCTCAAACGATCGGTAAAGTTTCCCTGGAACAAAGTATTGGCTTGCGCAGGTCAGAAAGAGAATTCTATGAAAAAGAGCTCACCCAACAACAGCTTTCCCAGCTTTTATGGGCAGCCCAGGGAATTACTGACAAAGATTTTGGCTTTCGAGCGGCTCCTTCGGCCGGAGCCCTTTACCCTTTAAGCATCTATGTTGCTAATAAAGATGGGGTCTTCCATTACATACCGGACGGGCACAAACTTATCGAAATATCCAGTGAAGATAAACGACCCTCGCTGGTTAGGGCCTCACTGGGGCAGGATTGTATTCGCGTCGCACCGGTAACCATTGTCATTGCCGCAAACTTTATAATTACTCAGGCCAAGTACGGGGTGCGTGCTTTTCGCTACGTCTGCATAGAGGTTGGTCATGTCGCAGAGAATATCCACCTGCAGGCAATCGCCCTGGGACTGGGCTCTTCTCCTCTTGGCGCATTTTGGGATGACGTGGTTAAAACCACTCTGGAGATACCAGAAAATCAGGAGACCCTTTACATTATTCCAGTTGGTTACGTTAAGAAATGAGCCGGACAAGAATAGATCTATTCAGACTATCGGCGATTTTTATAATATTACTAGCCATCATTTTCTTTTACGTATACTTGTTTTTTCCCAGCCTTGTCACTAAAAGTTTAAGGGTCGGGACATTAAGGAAACCAATCAACTTATTAATTCTGGGAACAGATATTACGTTTAATGCCGAAACCGGCAAACCCATACCAAATCTTGAAGGCAGAGCAGACACCATTTTGCTGGCACACATCGATCCTATTAATTCCCGGATCAATATGGTTTCGATTCCTCGCGACACTCTGGTCAACATCCCCGGCTATGGCGATAGAAAAATAAATTCGGCCAACTCATATGGCGGGATTCCTTTAATGAAAGAGACTGTGGCTCAATTGACCAAACAAAAAATTGATTATTATATTTCGATCAAACCTACCGCCGTAACAAAAATGGTTGATCAGCTGGGGGGGGTTTCGCTCTATGTAGAAAATGACATGCGCTACGTTGACCGGGCTCAAGGCCTGGACATTGATCTCAAAAAAGGCTGGCAAAAACTCTCGGGGAAACAGGCTCACGATTATATAAGATATCGCCATGATTATCAGGGTGACATTGGCAGGGTTAACCGCCAGCAAATATTTCTAAAATCATTCCGTGAAGCCTTAACCAAACCAACCAACATCTTCAAAGCGCCGCTGGCCATACACTTAGCGCTCCGGGAAATAAAAACCAATCTCCCCCCCGCTGTCAGCGTCCGTCTCTTAAACATGGCCCGGATGCTCTCGGTAAACAGTGTCAACACAACAACCCTGTCCGGTGAAGTGGCCAATATTCAAACCGCGGGTTCAGTCTGGCTGCCAAATGACAAGGAAAATATAAAGATTTTTGAGGACTTCTTCTAGAATGAAACTGCACTATATCGAAGCAAGTCTCTCTCTTTTTGTAGTCGGCTTGGGCCAGATAATCAAAGGAGAAGGCAATAAAGGCCTCCTTCTCATTTTAACGTTCTACCTTACTTTACCGGCAATCGTTTTACTCTCGTTACTATTGGTCGGCAACAGCTTCCCTTATGTTTTGGGTTTTGTGATTATTTTTGCTATAATACTGTGGCTGTATAGCATAGCGGACGCCTTGTTAAGGTAATGAGAAAATCATTTAAATTAATAACAGTTTTTGATATCCCTATTGAAATCAACTATACCTGGTTTATTGTCCTGGGTTTGGTAGTGTTTAGTTTGGCGGCCCGAGTTTTTCCTTTAACCAATCCTGAAGCAGGCGCAACTTCCCACTGGATCATGGCTTTTATTACTGCCACACTCTTCTTCAGTTCACTCCTGGCCCATGAGCTGGCTCATTCTTTGATAGCAAAAAAGAACAAACTACCGATCAGCGGCATCACTCTCTTTATTTTTGGTGGGGTGGCCCATATGGAAGACGAGCCTCATTCTCCCAAAGAGGAATTTCAGGTAGCTATCGCCGGCCCGATTATGAGTTTTTTTCTGGCGCTGGTTTTCTTTGGCTTAGCGCAACTTTCTTACAACCTTGCTTATCCCAACACAATACTCACCATGATCAACCACCTGGTTTTTTTAAATCTGGCTGTAGGCGTTTTCAATCTCATCCCTGGGTTTCCCTTGGATGGCGGTAGAGTATTTCGTTCCATCCTCTGGCATTTTTATAAAGATCTAAAAAAGGCCACCGCAATTGCCAGCGCCTTTGGTAAAGGCTTTGCCTTTTTCATTATCACTCTTGGCATACTTTACGTTTTTACACCCGGGTTAACTGTTTCCGGCATCTGGTTTATCTTTATCGGCATTTTTCTGCTGGAAGCGGCTGAGCTGAGCTACCGCCATGTTGTCATGAACAAATTACTGGGCGGCACCAAAGTTGAAAGTCTTATGACCAAAGAGGTTATTACCGTTCCAGCTAATATGCCCCTGGATAAATTATTAGACAACTACTTTTTCAAATATCGTCATGCTTCATTCCCCGTTTTAGAAGGCGACAATATTTTGGGGTTGGTCACCTTCCATGATGTCAAAGAAGTTCCTCAAGATAAATGGAGCACAACCACAGCGCGAGAAGCCATGGAACCTGTCAGAAAAGATTTAATTATTCACAAAAACACCGAGGCTATGGATGCTCTGGCTAAGCTGGCCAGCAACGGCATTGGCAGACGCCTGGTCATAGAACACGCAAAACTAATCGGCATTCTCTCACGCAAAGATATTATGCGCTTATTTGAGTTTAAGGCTGAAATTGAAAAATAGCCGTCAACGAATATGGCAACAAATAAACGCATTGCCTTAATTATCGCCTTCCAGGGATTTCGCGACGAAGAATACACAGGACCCAAACAAGTTATTGAAGCAGCCGGCATAGAAGTTACCACAGTTTCCACGCAAAGCGGCACAGCCACGGGAAAATTCGGCCTGCCGGCAAAAGTTGATCTCTTACTAAACGATTTAATTATTGCCGACTACGAGGCCGTCGTTTTTATTGGCGGACCAGGCTCATATGCTCTACGCGATAACCCCACGGCACATAAAATTGCCCGGGAAACTGTTAAGCAAGGGAAAATCTTAGCCGCTATTTGTGCCGCTCCGGGGATATTAGCCAACGCCGGGGTCGTCAAGGGGAAGAATATAACCATGTTCAGCGACGACGGCTCAGCTGCCAGAGGTGGCGCTAACTACACCGGAAAAGGCGTAGAGGTTGACGGGAATATCATCACCGCTACCGGGCCGGAAACCGCCAAAGCCTTCGGCCAATCGATTGTAAGGGTTGTGATTAACAGATGAAAGCACACATTTATACCGATGGCGCGGCTCGAGGAAATCCTGGACCGGCCGGCATTGGCATTGTTATAAAAAATGAGAAGAAAGTCTTGCTCGAAGTTTCTGCTTTCATAGGCGAAGCGACTAATAACGTTGCTGAATATATGGCGTTGATCCGGGGATTGGAAGAAGCCATTGACCTTGAAGAAGATGAAGTAGAAGTCTTCGCTGATTCAGAATTAATGGTTAAACAAATCAAAGACGAATACCGGGTAAAAAACAAGGGATTACTTCCGCTGCATTACCATGTAAAATCTTTGATCAAAAAATTTAAACGATTCTCCATCTCTCACATTGCCCGCGAAAAAAACAAACGCGCGGACAACCTGGCTAACCAGGGCATAGATAGTATGCTATAATTAATCTCGGGCAGGCCAGACGATCGCCCCTCGACTCCGCCGCAAGCGGTGTCGCTCGGGGAGGAAAGTCCGGACTCCAGAGAGCGGCGTGCTGGATAATATCCAGTCAGAGTAAAATCTGAAGGAAAGTGGCACAGAAATTACACAGCCCACCCTATCCCCAAAGGATAGGAGGCGATAGGTGAAACTGGGAGGTAAGAGCTCCCACACGTCAGCCAGGCAACTGGCGGTGCGCTAAACCCCACGCGGAGCAAGACCAAATAGGGAGATGAGCTGCTCGCTCGTTTGAATCCCGAGTAGGTCGCGTTGAGGTAAATAGAGATATTTATCCCAGATAGATGATCGTCGTTCTTCGAAGCTCTGGTTTATCGGAGCGTAGAAGAAACAGAATCCGGCTTATCGGCCTGCCCCCACACCAACTTTAAAAAGATATCTGCTGCCAACAGCAAATATTTCACAGTTGTGTATTATTTATCAATGAGCGATAATCAACTATTAAAGTTGGTGTGGGGGCGTACCCAATGTTTTATGTATATATTCTTAAAAGTTTAAAAGATAAAAATCTATATATTGGTTCAACTAATAACCTCGAAAGAAGACTTAAACAACACAACAATAGTGAGGTTTTCTCAACAAAAAGCCGGGTTCCCTTTGAAATTATTTATTATGAAGCTTATAAAGCAGAAAGCGATGCAAGAAAGAGAGAACGAAATCTAAAATTAAGAAGTCGAGCACATATTCAGCTCAAAAAGAGGATTGAAGCAAGCTTAAAGTAGCTTAATCAAAGATCACTACGAATAAAACCCCTGAATAGATCGCATAATCTACAATTCCAAGACGTTTTAAGCTAACCTTACCTTTCCACTCCGGCCTATCTAAAACTTCTTGCATGACGCTTTGCGCCCGTTCGTCCTCTTTCCAAGCCTGTTTATAACTCAAAACCAATATAATTCACTCCCATACTCTTAGCTGCCAATCCTAAATATGCAGCTTCTTCCGTACCAACACTTACTATGTTGTTGCCTTCCCTTACGCCAATCCTCTTCAAAAATCTTAGGGCTTCCTGAAATTGTTTATTCCCAATGCGCAAAGCAATATTCGAGGCAACAGGTTTTTGTTCAATTATTTTCATCCTTATCTTACCTCTTACTAAATTATTTCGACAAAAAAAAATGGTTAATTTCACTTTGAGTATCTTTGGGGTTGGGGTTGTGGGGTTGCAAAAATATTAATTTAACAATTGATCAAGCATCTCGAGCGCTTCTTGCCTGGTCAACAGCTTCAGCTCGGTGCGCTTGAGCATCAATTCACGCACAAATTTATGCAGCAGCTCATGATCTTTAATTACCAGATTATTAAAATCTTGTAGCAATGCCTGTCTTAGGCCGCTTAAGTCGTCCCAATGTTTTTCGAGAGTTTTGTAGTGGCTGGCATATTTCTCGATAGTTACCACATACTGATAGGTCTCAAAGTCCATGCCGCGAATCTTTTCGTAATTTATTTTCAGGTTGCCGTTGCTGTAAGCAGCCAGCCCCTTATCAAGCAAAAGCTTAAAATCCTCCGGGGAAAGCTTTTGTTTTTTGATTATTTTGCTGGCCACGATTGAGTCTACTGCCAAAGTGGCCGCTTCGAGAGTGGTCAGCGGCGAGCCTTTATATAATTTATAACCAGCCGCCTCCGCGGTACCGATTATCTCCTCCTTGGCAGGATCACCAATAAACTCAGAGCAGGCTTTATACAAAGAAAAATTGGCATTCGCCTCTACACATTCATCCAACTTGTCGAAAGGCGCGGAGAGAATTTGAATCAGGTCATCAATTAAGTTACGTTCTTCCATAATCAGACCACCGGAAGAGTGAATCAACTCAGGCGATAAAGTTTTATTCGCTTTCAAGGTTTGCAAAGCATATCTGCCAAAAGGATGGCTCCCCCACTTCATCTCGACAACCTCACCACTGGCATTAGTGACCGGATCATAATATTTATAGCCGCGCTCCGCCTCCGGCCTGTAAATATCGGCCAAGACCTCATTTGGCACAGCGCCCGGGTTCCCTTTTATATCCGTAAATAACCAGCGCTCACCCTCTTTTTTGATCACACCACCCATAGGAATAACCGTGGTTTGATAATAAAGGTTGGAGATGTAATTTTCCATGCTTTTATAAACATAGAATATTCCAGGTGTGGTAGGATATGCTAAATGTTCTTCGAAAACAGGCCGCTCTTTTTCGTCTCTCCCCAGCATCTGATAATATTTTTGCTTTGGCCCCCCCTTAACCCGCAGCTTGGCAAAAGGCTGGTCTTTGATATAAATCAACCAAATACCGGACAGGGGATAAACAGCAATTTTTACATCTTCGTCCCGCTTAAATTTCTCCTTAAGCCCATCTAAATCTTCTTTAACATTTACCATCGTCGTTAGATAAGGGATCTGCTCCAGCATGTATTCCTCAATGTTTTTTGAATAATCATAAACAACTATCCGGGTATTTACGGGCAAAAGGGAATACAGAAAAAAACTGTCACGCGGCGTGACATGCAGGCAGCCGTGGCTTTTGTATAAATCCCCGAGTATTTCATCAAGCAGTAAACCAAAGTTGTACTCGTTCAAAGCCCTAACAGAATGAAATTCCAATGCTCCCGCCTCTTCGCTCAACGCCTGCTTGATGAGCTGACGCATTACTTTGCTTTCGCGTCCAGAAAAAACAGGATCATCCTCCGTCAGGAATAAGTTCTCAAAAGAGAGCTCCCGCACATACTTGGCTTGTGCCGGGGGTGTCGCCGGTTCAAAGAAAATTCGACTGGTCAGCCAGTTCTCAACAAGATTTTGCTGGTTGGCCAACGAAAGTACCCCCATCTTTATAAAATCTTCCCTTAATTTATTCCGTAAATCCTGCCAAAAGCTCCAGTCATCTTTTAATTTCTGATACCAATAAACTCGTTTTGCAATAATTGAATTATTTTCCCCCTGAGTTTGAAGCTTTCCCAGCGCTTTTTGCCGGGCCAATCCCCTGCGCGGCACGACAGCTCCTATCTGAGGCTCCAACGCTTGCAGTGTTTTATAATAAGTGAAGTTGGCATTATTTGATATACATGAATCAAAATCATCCGATCCCGGTTGAGTTAAAATTTGGGTTAGATCTTTTACCAGTATGATTTGCTCAAAAAGCAGCCTGCCATCCGTATAGGCCATCATATTGCGGCCTGCTTTGGACAGCCACAAAATGTATTTGCCAAAGTCGTTACTCCCCCAGCGCGCCGCCGGCACCTTGTCATTATAATCATAATAACTATATTTTTGTTTGTCGACCGGCTGTTCAAGGTCTTTAACGATATGCTGGGGCAAAACCAACCAATCACCCCCACTGTTATAAACCCATTTACCATTTTTTTTCACCAGCCAGGCGCCGAAAGGGACAACGGTTGTTTCATAATACGCTTTGCTGATATAGTGGGCCGTCGGCCCAAGCACGGTATATTCTCCCGGATAAGTCGGAACAGATAAAAAATTTTCATCAGGACGCAGCAATTTTTCTTTAAACCCGGCTTTAGTCCGCAACTTAGCGTAGGGTCGGCCATTAACATTAATAAAAAGACGGTCAAGCGCGGGATAAACAACCACTTCAGTCGTGCTGTTTTTAAAAAGCTCGGCATGTATCTTAATATCTTTAGGGCCATTTGTAATATTAAACAGAAACGGGACAGCCTTCTCATCGAACGTCAGTTTCACCTCTTCATATCCTTTACCCTGCCAAGAAATCCCTCTGGAAATAGTGCTGACTAACAGATAAGTGTCCGAAGAGGTAAAGTGCAAGCCGCCGCGGGTATTATAAAGATCTCCTAAATAATCATCAAAATAGGCAGTCAGATTCTTTGAATTCAACAAATTCAAACTCGGATAGTTTCCCTCCGCCAAACTAACGGAAATTAAACTTGGGAGCAGCCATATAATCATTAGACAGCGCTTCACAACACCATTCTACCTAATACTTGACTTATCGACAATAGTTACCTATGCTTTTATGTATATGAAATCTCGACGAGTCCTGTTTTTATTGCTGTTTATCATCGCTACAAGCTCAGCTTTGGCACAAAAACTTACTCCGCCGGCAATTGCGCCGGCTCTCCCGCCTATTGAAGTGGCCACGCGAGAACCTATCTCTCTCCCGCCGCCGCCGTCAACAAGCGAAGCCGAATTCGAAGTTCCCGGCCAGGAGACAGGAATATATAAATGGGGGATTGATAGCGATGCCAGCGCATCACTTTTATTAAGTTCTGCTATGGTCCTGGGAGGAAGGTTTAACATCCTGCTGCCAGACCCCTGGCAACTGGGAACCCAGATTGGCCTGGCCGAGGATGCTTTGGAGTTTAAAACCGGTCTGGGTTTAGCCATTGGCCAAACGAGCGCACTCCCTCTCTTTGCCGAAGCAGTGCTTTATCTAAAAGAAAAATCATTTTATAACCTGGACCCATATGTTGGCGTGGGGTTAAACTATACAAGCAAGCTGGGCAGTCAAATTTTTGCCGGGGTTTTGTATGATCTTGGGATTTATTCCGGCCAACTCGGCATAGAGGCAGGCTACCAGACAATAAATTTAGCCACGACCCAAAGCCAAGGGTTCTTTCTCTCCGTTATTAGGCCAATTAGGCTGTAAAGCCAGCAACAAAATTATGCCCTGTGATAATCCTGAATCGCTTTTACGTCAAAACCTTTTTTCTTGGCCGCCTCCAAACCGTTTACAGTTGCCCTGGCTCCGGAGATTGTCGTGATCAAAGGAATGTTATGCATAACCGCCAGCGAACGCATTTTTGCTTCATCAATCTTGGTGGTTTTTCCTCCCGGGGTGTTAATCAAAAAACCAATCTTGCCTTTGTTGATCAGGTCTAGAACGCTGGATTTGCCTTTGCCTATTTTGTCGACAATAGAAACTTCAATGCCGTTCTTTTTTAGGGCCCGACCGGTGCCAGCGGTTGCCACAATGCTGTAGCCAAGATCAACAAGCTTCTTGACAATAAAAACAATCGAGCGTTTGTCCTGGTTTTTAACACTGACAAAGACGTTGCCGGACATCGGAAATTTCTGCCCCGCGGCCAACTGTGCTTTCATAAATGCGCTGCCGTAATCAGCGTCAATCCCCATAACCTCGCCGGTTGACTTCATTTCCGGGCCTAAAACCGCGTCCGCTCCGGGAAAACGATTGAAAGGGAAAACCGCTTCCTTTACCGCGACATGATCAATCTCAACCTCCTTGTCAATCCCCTGCTCTTTTAGGCTCTTCCCAATCATTACTTTGGTTGCCACTTTAGCCCAGGGAATCCCGGTCGCCTTGCTCACAAAAGGGACAGTACGCGAAGCCCGCGGGTTAACCTCTAAGACATATAATATATCGCCGCGAACCGCATACTGGATATTCATCAAGCCTATTACTTTCAGTTCTTTGGCCAGGATATAAGTTGTCTTTTTTATTTCCTCGATCATTTCATCAGAGAGAGAAAAGGGCGGGATAGCACAAGCCGAATCGCCGGAATGGATGCCGGCTTCTTCAATATGCTCCATAATACCGCAAACCACCGTCTTTTTACCATCGGACACGGCATCAACATCAACCTCAATCGCGTCTTCGAGGAATTTATCAATTAAGATAGGATGTTCCGGGGAAACATCAACCGCCCATTTCATAAATTGTCCGAGATCCGCATCATCATAAACGATTTCCATGGCCCGGCCGCCCAGGACATACGATGGCCTCACCAAGACAGGATAGCCAATACGTTTGGCAGCTTTTTTTGCTTCAGCAAAAGAGCGCGCGGTGCCGTTTGACGGCTGTTTTAATTTAAGTTTTTTTAATACTTTCTGAAAGAGCTTGCGGTCTTCGGCTTTATCAATGCTTTTGGGCGAGGTGCCGATAATCTTGCCGCCCGATTTTTGGATCGGGATCGCCAGATTAAGCGGAGTCTGGCCGCCAAACTGGACAATAATCCCGTCGGGCTTTTCTTTTTCTATAATATGCACGACATCTTCTTTGGTTAACGGCTCAAAATATAGCTTATCGGATGTATCATAATCCGTGGAAACCGTTTCCGGATTGGAATTAACCATAATTGATTCATAGCCCTCTTCCCGTAAAGCAAAAGAGGCGTGGCAGCAGCAATAGTCAAATTCTATCCCCTGGCCGATACGGTTGGGCCCGCCACCCAAGATCATCACCTTTTTCTTGCGTGACGGCTTTGATTCGCATTCACTTTCATAAGTTGAATAATAATACGGCGTGTGCGCCTCAAACTCAGCGGCGCAAGTATCAACCAGCTTATAAACAGGCTTAATGTTCTGCTCATCACGCATTTTTTTTATCTCATCTTCTGTTTTATCTTTGAGATAAGCTAATTGTTTGTCGGAAAAACCCAGGCGCTTCATTTCCCAAAGGGACAAATCGGCCCTGGGAGCCTCTATAATTTGTTTCATATTTTCCAGAAACCAGGGGTCAACAAATGTTAATTTATTAATTTCATCAATCGACATCCCCTGTTCAATTGCCTGTTTGATATAAAAAATCCGGCGGTCATTAGGGGTTTTTAGATTCCCAATCAGATTAGCCGTATCAATAAAACACTTGCCGTCGTGCCCCAGACCGGCCCGCCCCACCTCAAGTGAGCGCAATCCTTTTTGCAAAGCCTCTTTAAAAGTCCGGCCAATGGCCATTGTCTCCCCAACCGATTTCATAGATGTTCCCAGCACGGAATCAGCATCCTTAAATTTTTCAAAAGTAAAGCGCGGGATTTTGACAACGCAATAATCGATGGTCGGTTCAAACGACGCCGGAGTCTTCCTGGTAATATCATTACTGATCTCGTCCAGCGTATAACCGACCGAAAGCTTGGCCGCAAATTTGGCAATGGGGAAGCCAGTTGCCTTTGAAGCCAGGGCCGAAGAACGGGAAACCCGCGGATTCATCTCAATAATAACCATGCGGCCGTTCTTTGGATCAACCGCAAATTGAATGTTTGAACCACCGGTCTCAACACCAATCGCCCGGATGCAACGGATAGAAGCGTCGCGCATAAGTTGATATTCTTTATCGGTCAAGGTTTGTGCCGGAGCAACCGTAATTGAGTCTCCGGTATGGATCCCCATCGCGTCAAAGTTTTCAATGGAACAGACAATAACCACATTGTCTTTTTTATCCCGCATCACTTCGAGCTCAAATTCTTTCCAGCCGGTTAAATCTTCTTCAATCAAGACCTGGTGGGTAGGCGAGAGCTCAAGGCCATACTTAACAACTTTTTCATATTCCTCGGATGTGTGAGCCACACCAGAACCTGTCCCGCCCAATGTAAAGCTGGGCCTAATAATTGTCGGTAAACCGACATATCCCAAAATTTTCTCGGCTGCCTCCCAGGTCGAAGCATGGCCACTGAGGGGAAGATCAATCCTGGCTTTTGTCATCGCTTCCTTAAACTGTTGGCGGTCCTCCGCCCGTTTAATCGCCGCTAAATTAGCGCCAATCATCTCAACCCCAAACTTTTCCAAAACACCCATTTCGGCCACAGCAACTGCCGTATTTAAACCTGTCTGCCCTCCCAGGGTTGGCAAAAGCGCGTCCGGTCGTTCTTTTTCGATTATCTTAGCCACAATCTCCGGGGTAACCGGCTCAATATAAGTCCTGTCAGCCATTTCCGGATCAGTCATAATCGTAGCCGGATTGGAATTGATCAAAATAACCTTAAAACCTTCTTCCTTTAGCGCTTTACAGGCTTGGGAACCGGAATAATCAAATTCACATCCCTGGCCGATTATTATCGGCCCCGCCCCTATGATCATTATTTTATTAATATCAGTTCGTTTTGGCATCTTTCATTAACCCGGTAAATTCTTTGAAAAGATAAGCTGCGTCGTGCGGCCCGGGGCCGGCTTCCGGATGATATTGCACGGAAAAAATTGGCAAAGATTTATGCCGCATCCCTTCAACTGTCCGGTCATTTAAATTAACATGAGTAATCTCCACTTCTTTATCGGGAATGGAATCAAGATCAACGGCAAACCCGTGATTCTGGGCGGTGATTGCCACTTGCCTGGTCTTTAAATCCATTACCGGCTGGTTACCGCCATGGTGACCAAATTTTAATTTGTAAGTTTTGCCGCCAAAAGCTAAGCTCAAAAGCTGGTTCCCCAAACAAATACCAAAGATCGGCTTCTTCCCTATCAGTTTCTTGATATTATCGATAGCATAGGTAACAGCCGCCGGATCTGCCGGGCCATTGGAGAGAAAAATCCCGTCAGGATTTGTTTTAAGAATATCTTCGGCCGGATATTGGGCTGGATACACCGTTATCCGACAGCCAACCGACTGCAAATGCCGCAAAATATTAAATTTTATTCCATAATCATACGCCGCTACATTGTATTTTGAAGCTTGAGGTTTGAGATTTGAGGTTTGAGCTTTAGCATAATTTGTTTCATTCCAGACGTATGGTTCCTTGCAGGTCACAACCTTTACCAAATCTATTCCCTCAACTCCCGGACAAGCTTTGGCCCTGGCAATTAGACTTTTTTTATCAAGATCAATTGTTGAAATAATTCCTTTAAGCGCACCTTGAGTGCGCAGTTTTTTAGTTAAAGCTCTGGTATCAACCCCTTCGATACCAACAATTCCATTTTCTTTTAAATAGTTGGAGAGGGTTTTTGTTTGGCGATGGTTGGAGGCAATCGCACTGTTTTCACGAACAATAAAAGCCTCAACCTGAGGGATTGGTGATTCAATATCTTCTTCGTTAACACCGTAATTGCCAATAAGAGGATAAGTCATGGTAACAATTTGGCCTTTGTAGGAGGGGTCGGTTAAAATTTCCTGGTAGCCGGTAAGTGCGGTATTAAAAACAATTTCTCCAGTCTTCTCTCCCGCCGCGCCGAAAGACTGTCCACGGAAAACCGTTCCATCTTCAAGTACTAAATGTGCCTCTATCATAAGTCATGACCTTAGTAAGTATATCGGAAAATAAAAGGGCTCGCAAGCGGCGGAGGAGTTTTTTACTTAGCCAAATCCTGCAAAACCTTTTTCAGGTCCCCTAACTTCTCGCCATATGTCCCAAAATCACCTTGTTTTAATTTGCCCTGCGCCTGTTCATAAAGATCGAGCGCTTTTTTGGCCAGTTCTTTTGGATTTAAATATTTTGGCACGTCATCTCGCCTGGCGGAAGCGGTGCTTACCCTGCCGGAAAAAACAGAAGACAAAGCCGCACTCAATGTTTCCGCCATAACCACTTTGTTGCCATAAGCAGCAATTACTCTCTTTAATTCCGGCAGCTCCCCAGAAGAAGCCTCCAGATAAATTGGTTCAATATATAGAATGGATTGCTCGATTGGAATAGCTAAAAGATTCCCTCGAATCACCCTGGAACCAATCTGCCCCCATAACGTAAACTGCTGGGAAATCTCCGTCTGCTGATCTATCCGCGCTTCAATTTGCTTTGGCCCGTAAACCAATTTTTCTTTAGGAAACTTATAAACAATCAGCTTGCCATAATTTGGGATATCGGAGCGCGCCGCCAGCCAGGAGACCATATTGTCTTTATCATTAGGGGTAAACGGCAGCATTAGCAAAAACTCTTCTCTCTTCTCCTCGGGCAGCTTCATAATGATGTAGTAGGCTTCCATAAGTTGCTCACTATTAGCATACATCTCTTTGGGCAGATTCCATAAGTCTTCCTGATTATAAAAAACCTGGGAATCTTCCATGTGAAAAGTCGCGTACTTGTGGGCCTGGATCATAAAAAGATCGTACGGGTAACGCAGATGCTTTTTAAGGCCTTCGGGCATATCGGTCAACGGCTTAAACAGGTTCGGATAGATTTTTGCGTAGGTCTGAGCGATGGGATCTTTCTCATCCGCCATATAATACGTAACGTCCCCATTGTAGGCGTCAATTACAACTTTCACTGAATTACGGATGTAATTGAAGCGGCCGTATTGGGCATTAAACGGATCTGAATAAGGATAAAGATCAGACATAGTATAAGCATCCTGGATCCAATAAAGCTTACCTTCGGAAATAACCACATAAGGGTCGCGATCATAAGTTAAAAATGGCACAATCTTTTTAACTCTGGCCTGGATGGAGCGATCAAACATTATCCTGCTGTCGTTGGTGATGTAGTCGGTCAGCAAAATTTTCATATCGGAATATTTCATGGCAAAAGCCAGTTTTCTTAAGAAAGAAGAAATCTGCACCCCGCCATTGCCCGCGTAAGAAGCATAAACATTGCTATCCCCCTTAGGGTAGTCAAACTCTTTTTCTTTGGTATTAACGATCACATAATTATTGGTTTCTTCGCCAAAGTAAATCTGAGGCCAGCCGATTTTTAAGTTTGTTTTTGTTTCCGGCGGAATATTTTTGACTAGCAGATCCGGTAAGCCATCGGGCGTCTGCTCATTGACTGGAGACAAACATAAACCATAACCGTGAGTAAACATTAAATGCTGGTTAATCCAGGTTTGCGCTTTATCGGGCAATTTATCAACGCGCAGCTCCCGCACAGAAAGCATCACTTGCTGGTATTTCCCGTCAATTTGATAACGATCTATGTCAACATCAGAAAAATCATAATAAAGACGAATCCCCTGCAGCTGTCTGTACGTTTTAATTAAAGGCCGCGGATCCCACAATCTAATATTGCCAATGGTTAGCACATTGCGCTGCACATCTCGCAAGCTTAAATTTTCATCCGCGGCAAAGGCTTTTTCTTCTACCTCGTCCAAACCATAAGCCATCCGGGTATATTTTATGCCATGCTTTATATAAGGGGCCTCCAACGAAATTTCGCTTGGTTTAACCTGTAAATTCTGCACAATCGCCGGATAAATCCCCCCCATAAATAGGGCTACGACCAAATAGGCGCCCAAGCCGGTAAGGGGCAGACGATAGTCTTTTTGGAAAATATTGATAAGAAACAGGCCGGCCAGGATTATCAAAAGCAGTATCTGAAGGTTGTAAGCCAGAAGTTGCGCCTTGACATCAGTATAACCAGCGCCAAAAACGACCCCACGGGCAGAATATAATATTTCCAGCTGACCCAACCACATACCCCAGGCAAAAATTACCGCCAGAGCCGCCAAGAGCAAAGCAAGATGAGTTTTAACCCCCTGGCTACAATTCAACTTCAGCCCTGAAAAAGAGATAGCATTACTTGTTAAATATATCCAAATTACAGCAAAAAGCGGCAGTAAAAAGGCAGAGAAAAGAAAGCCCTGGCCAAATTTATGCAAGGGCAAGCTAAAAACATAGAAACCAATATCCCTGCCAAAAATCGGGTCAACAATGCCAAAGGCAGTAGCATTTAAGGCCTTAAGCACAACTTGCCACTGGGTTACGGCCGAAAGCCCAACGAATATAGAAATAACAAGAGTGCCAATTCCCCACAACAAATTTAGATTTTTTGCTGAGACCGGTTGCGGAGTAACATTAACCATGCCACTGTCGCTTGCTCCACCACCCTGCTCGCCGAACAATTCCCTGATCATTTTCTGGATATTGATTGCGGGTGACGACTCCCTCTTTTCAACTACTAAATCTTTAGTCACTCTACGCGCAATAAATATATTGATCGCGGCAATAACGAAAAAGAGCGAGCCAAAAACCAGGCCGGTTAATGCTTGAGCCGACAAGTTGGTCCAAAAGACCGAGGTATAACCAAGATTATCAAACCAAAGGATGGTCGGGTAAACAGAAATCAAAGCCTGCAAAAGCGGCCAACCAAAAAATGCCAAAAAGATAATTGGGGCAAAGGGAAATTTGCGCATATGTTAATTTTAACACAAAACTCGGGCTTGCTCAATCTATAAAAGCCATGCTAATATACGCAAAAATATGTTTACCAATATACACAATATAATCCAAATCCCTCTTTTTAACATTCTGTTTCTTGTGACAATTGCCTGGAGCATTGCTGTTTTCCTGGAAAGATTTAGAATCCCTTTGATCATCGGTGAGTTAATGGCCGGCATCATTATTGGCCCGGCTGTACTAAAAATAGTTCACCCTACCCCAGAGATTGACCTTTTGGCCAGCCTGGGCATGTTCTTTTTGATATTCTATGCCGGCTTGGAAACCGACCCCAAGCATCTGCGCAATACCCTTAAAACGTCTATTTGGGTTGGGACAATGGGGATTATTTTTCCCTTTGCTTTAGGAACTTTTACTATATTATATTTTGGCGGTAATTTACCCCAGGCTATTCTTATTGGAGCAGCTGTGTCCGGCACTTCCATGGTCACGAAATTGCGCATCTTAAGCGACCTAAAACTGGACAATTCAAAACTGGGCTACAACATGATGGGCGCGGCTGTCTTTGATAATATATTAATTTTTTTAATTATCTCTGTTATCATAAAAACCTCCCGGCAGGGAACTTTTACTATTTTAGATGGTTTTTATACCTGTCTTGAGGTTTTGTTATTTTTTGCCATTACCTTAACTGTCGGTTATGTTATCTTCCCAAAATTTTCAAAATATTTTACCACCCGGCGCGGCAAGGGTTTTACTTTTGCTTTGCTCATGGGTTTTCTTTTTGCCATCCTGGCCGAATCTATCCACCTACCTTTTATCTTAGGTACTTATATCGCGGGATTATTTGTGCGCGAAGAAATAATGAGCCATTCATTGTTTCAGAAAATGCGGGATCGCTTTATGGCTATCTCCCATGGTTTTCTCGGACCAATATTTATCATGAGCATTGCCCTGAAAACAGATTTATCTGTTATTGCTGATAATCCGCGCTTTATCCTGGCACTTTTCCTGGCTGCCTTTGTCGGCAAACTACTGGGCGTTTATCTGGGCGCAATCTTTGCCGGTAATTCCAAAACAGACTCCTTGATTATGGGCTTTGCCATGAATGGCCGGGGGGAAATCGAATTGATCATTGCCTTAATTGGTTTGCAGCTGGGCATTATTACCAGAAGCGACCTGTCTGTCTTAGTGATGGTGGCTTTTGCTACAACTTTTAGCGCCCCGTTTATTCTTAATCATATTAAAAACGGAGCCAAACTAACTCTGGCCAAAGAAGACTAAACTTAAAGCGTATTGATATCCCTGATCAAACCCATTAATTGATTATAGCTTTGGCGGTCGAATTTAAAACAAATTCTGGGGAGATCAAGCCACTTCTTGCTTCTAACTTCGGCCGGTAATGGCCCGCAGGGTTGCAGCTCGCCTGCCATAATATCCCGGTATTTCCTGCTTAATTTTTTTAGTTCTTGCGGCGCAATTTTTTTATTAAGACGAATAACAGTCGCTTCACGGCCATAACAAATAGAGTGGTAATTCTTGTAAAAACCGGTTATTTCCTTGACTGCGGCTTTAGGTGTCCTAACAATCCGGAACAAATTAAGGTCCGCGGGTTGCAAATATTTATACCGGATCAGTTCCTTTTTCAAAAAGCCCAGCCAGTTTTTCCAGTAATTGCTCCAGGGCGGGTCAACCATAACCACAGGCCTGGGCAGGGTTTTTCCCGTCTGCAAAAGGGTTAAGACTTCAAAGCTCTCATCATGCGTGCCAAAGCCTCCGGGAAACAAGATCGTGGCATCGGATTCTTTAATAAAAGCCAGTTTTCTAGTAAAAAAGTATTTCACATTGATCAGTTTTTCACCGCAGCTCACATAGGGATTGGGTTTCATTTCCAGCGGCAATTTAATCTTGACGGCAAAACCTTTACTGCCTGCCCCGCGATTACCCGCCTCCATAATACCCCCGCCCCCGCCGGTGATCACCATATAACCTTTTTTGGTGATCTCCTCGGCAAACTGCTGCGCCAGCTTATACTCACGGCTCTTTTCGGGAGTACGGTGCGAACCAAACATCACCACTTTATGCGCATTGCGGTACGGCTTAAAAATCCTGAAAATATGCCGGAGTTCTTTGAGTGTGGTATTGGCCTGATAAAGGTCATGGTCATCGGCCCTGTCTAAATGAAGCTTGATTACCGTGGTAAAGAGATCATGAATATGGCTGCGGCTTTCGGGCGTACTGTATTCTCTGGCCAGCTGGTCAACCAGCTGATCTATTTTTGGATTTCCTGTCTGATAATTCTTATCCCTCATTGATAATTTCTACCCCCTTATCCACCGTCTCAACCAAAAACAATTTCGAATAATTCTCTTTAATTTTATCATAAATATTTTCCGCGTCATACTTATGCCTAACTACTCCAAAAACAGACGGGCCGGAACCTGACATCTGGGCTTCGGAACAGCCAAGAGAAACAAGCTTATCTTTTATTTCCGTAATAACTTCATGTCGCGAGACAACGACAGGCTCAAGATCGTTTTTGATGGCCGGGGAAACTTCCAAATGCATACGATCAAATTCTTCATAGGCCCATTTGGTGGCCACCCGCACATCCGGACAAACTAAAACAAAGTAGCTCTTTGGCCAAGGCTCCTGTTTTTCAACAACTTCTCCACGACCGGTAACCAAACACGTTCCGCCGGTTAAACAAAACGGCACATCTGATCCAATCTGCGCCCCGATCTTCATTAATTCGGTATTCGGCATTCGGCATTCGGCATTCAGTCCGTACAGGACTGCAGCCGCATCCGCAGACCCTCCGGCTAAACCTGCGGCCATGGGAATGTGTTTTTCAATGTGGATTTTTACCCCGCCCCCAAGCAGCTCCGCCGCCCGATAAACCAAATTCTCCCTACCCAAAGGAATATACGGATCACTACAAGTTACTTCAATGCCGGAAGCTATAGGGGTTAAGGTTATGTAGTCACACAACGAGATAGATTGCATCACCGACTCAATCGCGTGAAAACCATCCGAGCGCGGTTCAAATACCCGGAGAGAAAAATTAATCTTCGCGTGGGCCTTAAGCCGCATTAAATCTTTTAACTAAACGCGACTTCTTTCGAGCAGCTTTATTCTTATGAATAATACCGCGCTGGGCAGTCTTATCCACCAGAGAGATCGCCCGCATAACTAATTCTTTAACTTCAGCAGATTTGCCGGCAATAGCCCGATCGGCCAATTTAAACGCTTTTTTGAGCGCTTGCTTTGCCTCCACATTTCTGGCTTGTCTTTTCTTAGCAGTCCTGGCCCGTTTTCTGCCTGATTTTGATTTTTGTGCCATGCTTACCCCCCCTTGAACTTGACCTTGAACCATATAAAATATCAGTTCAGGGTTGACATAGTACCACAATTTACATTATCATATCAAGCACTTTGAGTATCCACGATTGGTTTAAGCGGAAAAAAGAGACACAATATCCCGCCTATGCCCGCGAAAGACTCGATATCCCCGGCAACTTATGGGTCAAGTGCTATAAGTGTAATGAGGCTATCTTCGCGCGGGACCTGGAGGCCAATCTTAAGGTTTGCCCTAAATGCAACTATCATTTCAAGCTCTCCTCGGCTGAGAGGATCGAGCAAATACTTGACGCAAAAAGTTTTAAGGTTATTAACTCCCATATTAAATCCACAGATTTTCTAAATTTTGTGGATTCCAAATCGTACACTCAGAGGATCGAAAGCACCCTGCTAAAATCCGCTCTCTCTGATGCCATTAACACCGGAACCGGCAAAATCGAGGGGTACGATGTTGCGATCGGCGCAATGGACTTTTCTTTTATGGGTGGCAGCATGGGCTCAGTTGTCGGAGAAAAAATCGCCCGCCTTATCGAATTAGCCATAGAAAAAAAGTTCCCCGTAATTATTTTTTCTTCCTCCGGCGGAGCGCGCATGCAGGAAGGGATCATGAGCCTGATGCAGATGGCCAAAACGTCTGCCGCCCTGGGCAGACTGCGTGAGAACAGGCTGCCATATATTTCGGTTTTGACCGACCCAACCACCGGAGGGACTTCGGCCAGCTACGCTATGCTTGGGGATATTAATATTGCCGAACCCGGAGCCTTGATCTGCTTTGCCGGACCAAGGGTAATTGAACAAACTATCCGGCAAAAACTGCCGCCAGGTTTTCAACGTTCTGAATATTTACTGGAACACGGCATGCTTGATCTTGTTTGTCAAAGGGATAAAATGAAAGAGACCCTGACAAAACTATTAAAGTGGTTTTCCCGACAGGAAGTCGGGATCCCGAAGCAATAGATATAATTATGGTAATCGGGAAACAATGAACAAACAAAACAACAATAATAAAAGAACTCTGTTCGAGTTTGAAAAACCATTGCTTGAGCTTTACGATAAGCTGGATGAGCTTGGCGCTGTCGCCGCCTCAAGTGAAATGAACATGAGTGAAGAGATCAGGCTAATGGAAAAGAGGATCGAGAGCGTGCGTCGGGATATTTTTGCCAAACTCTCTCCCATCCAAATCGTTCAGGTTGCCCGACACATGCAAAGGCCCACCACTCTGGATTATGTAAATTATATTTTTGATGATTTTGTTGAGCTCCATGGAGATCGCAATTTTTCTGATGATCCGGCTATGGTGGCCGGATTGGCAGAATTAAACGGCCGGCCTATTGTTATAATTGGACAGCAAAAAGGCAAAAACACTAAAGACAACATCACCAGGAATTTTGGCATGGCCAATCCCGAAGGTTACCGCAAAGCTTTGCGTGTCATGCGCATTGCTGAAAGATACGAAAGACCGATCGTTTCATTTATAGACACACCAGGTGCTTACCCCGGCATCGGGGCTGAGGAACGCGGCCAGGCTGAGGCCATTGCCAAAAATTTAAGGGAAATGTCGGAACTGACTGTTCCCTTTGTTTCTATTGTTACGGGTGAAGGGGGCTCCGGCGGAGCTTTGGGCATTGGCATGGGCAATCGGGTTTTAATGCTTGAATTCTCAATCTATTCTGTAATTTCTCCTGAGGGCTGCGCTTCTATTTTATTCCGCGATGCCAAACGCGCCAATGACGCAGCCATAGCCATGAAAATTACTGCGCCGGATTTATTAAAACTCGAGGTTATAGACGAGATTATAAGAGAACCGGCCGGCGGCGCCCATAACAGCGCTGAAAAAGCCGCCTCTTTTATAAAATTTGCTATAATAAAGAATCTGGAGCCATTGCTTTTGCTTTCCCATCGCGAGCTTATCGCTGATCGTTATAATAAGTTCAGGAAGATGGGAATATTTAAGGAAGAATAATCTTCTGTGTCAAGCCAAAATAGGCGCACCTTGAACAATCTTTAAATTCGTGAGAAAATTCATTGTCCTTGCCGCTGTGGCGGAACTGGCAGACGCGCTTGACTCAAAATCAGGTTGGGTTTACCCCAGTGTCGGTTCAACTCCGACCAGCGGCATTAAAAAATCTCGTGCCCAGGTGGCGGAACTGGCAGACGCGCTAGCTTCAGGAGCTAGTGGGGTCAAACCCGTGGAGGTTCAAATCCTCTCCTGGGCATTTGAATTTTACCGCAAACCATTCCGTGCCGCGCTGGCCCTTCTGATTATACTCAACCCTCCCCAGCGGGCGCGTACCTTCAGCCCCCACTCAAATAATTGCGCCCGCTCTTACCGAGTGCATTTGCCTATTACCAAAATTTGAGGTATTATTGAAATTAGGTGCCAGCATACAAATGAACGCTGAACAAGAAAATAAAGAATCAACAACCCCTCTCGCTAAATATCTACAAAGCAATGATGTTTTGCTGATGTTATATCCCAAAGACGAAAATGGATATTTTTCAGAAAGCATACAACAAAAAGATGAGATCTCAATCTATAAACTCATCAAGGATAAAAAGGAATACAAAGAAACCCTACTGATTTTTCTAAACACAAGTGGCGGGAATGTTTATTCCGCAGTAAAAATAATGGATTCTTTGAGAACAAAATACAAAAAGATTACAATCGCTATTCCGCAAGAAGCAAAAAGCTCCGGAACGATGATGTGCTGTGGTGCTAACAAACTCATTCTGAGCCCGATCTCAGAATTAGGGCCACTTGATAAACCGATGGTGCATCCTGACAAAGAAACGGCCAGGATATCCGCACTAGATATTGTTAAATCCATAGATGGGATGTTAGATACAGCAGAGGAAAGACAAAAGATGTTGGCAAGAGGGTTTAATGAGGAATTCGGGGTGCCAATCGAAAAAAGCCTTGTTCTTGCCAGCGAATCGACTTCAAAGCTTATTTCTCCGATGCTATGCAGGGAAGATGTTAAATTTTATAATCAAGCGAAGCGCTTACTCGCGATAGCAGAAAAATATGGCACTGAATTATTAATAAACTATATGCTCAAATATATTGACAAAGACAAGCTAAGGGAAAAAATCGCCTCAATGATAATTAGACGACTAGTGTGGCTATATCCTGATCATGGGTTTGCTATCAGACGCAACGAATTAAAAGAGTGGTTTTTTACTATCGAGGATTCAGAAAATATGGAATGTTGGGATGAATTGTGGAAAGAATTTGAAAAGAGCATTGAAAATGGTGGCCGCAAATTGATCAAATTTATGGGCGCATAATCATGCACAGAACATTTATGTCAAATTTTGATACGGACGAAAAAGGCCCCAATAAACCGGCGATTGCGCCCGGGAACGCCGAATCACCACCTATTAGTGTGACAGAGAAATTAGTACGGGAAGAAATTAAAAAACTTAGCGAAAACTCAGAAGAATTAAAAAGGCTTAAAGAGCAGATGGCTAAAAAGACAAAGCATGAAGAATCTAGTGGGCAAAAGTAGCGCCTCTAAATCTCAAGCTGATTAGCAAATAGTTAATTGAGTTTCTTTGCCAGACCATTTTAAGTCGATTGATTTCAAAAGATGATTAGCCCTAACATTGCCCAGCTCTTTTGGTTCTATTTTATGCAAGCCCCCACCATAAGTTCTGCATTCACTTTTTAGCTCTCTATGAACCAGCTTATTAAGTTCGTTAAATATGATTTCTTGTTTTTTCAAATCATCAACAATATATTTATTTAGCTGCTCTTTAGGGTAAAGCATTAAATATGTATTTGTTGCAATTGCCTTGCTTTTATTCCAAACAAATCGAAATGCCTCTTTATTAGCGGAACTCCTCCCCATATAAGTGCATAAATATAGTGCTGGTTGTCGTTTTTCTTGTTTATACCATGGATGCCTTCTACTCGGCATATATTTATTATTTATATTTTTGGCTTCTCCGCTAATTAAATAATTGTAAAGCCCAGGACAATCTATTTTAATCGCATCCAGTGATTCATTGGTATTAATTATAAATAAGCGTTGTTTTAGAATAGGGTATCCAGAATGATCGCCATTAACTATTTCACATTTTAAATAGCGAGGGCTGGGCAATAGTGGCGTGAGATAGGTAGGCCTAATGTTCAAGGAGGAAACCACATCCTCTGTTAAAATGAAGTAATCATTATCTCCTGTTGCTATTCCCCGCCTTATGTCAAATATGTCTGACAATAGGATATCATTGTCCTTGCGCACAATGAAACTAATATTATTAGAGAAGTGTGACCATTTTCTGGTTGGGCTCAGCTGATCCAAAGAAATTGTTTGAGTTTTATGGGGCACCATTAATGATCCACCGGATGTAAACATAACTGATGTGTCTTTGTCAGGCTTTTTGTTCTGAAAAACAATAATGCAAGAAGACACAAGCGCATCTGCAAACTGTAGATCTTCCGGGTTAAATCGATGAATGCGGATAAGCTTTACATTTTCAGTTAAATATTTCTTGAGCATTATGCCATAGTTGATATCCATAAAATCAGATGGCACCAACCATATGCTTATGCCATCAATATCAAGCCATTGATGGGCGCAATAAATAAAATAACAATATAAACTGGTCAATCCACTAACATTAAATCCCGTTATGCTCCTAATTATTTCTTTTAATTTATGCTTATGAGTTATATCTAAATGATGATGCCTAGAGTAAGGGGGATTTGTTATTAATAAATTATATCGTTCATTTTGTTTCGGCTGGGCTAATGTAAAATCTTGCAGTTTAACATCTAATCCATATCTACTCCAATTAGAAATAGCAATACCCGCATAACCCTTATCTATTTCAAAACCCTTTGCAGTATTTATCTTCTTCACACCAAACGTCTTTAGTATTGCTGAAAAAAATGAGCCAGAGCCAATTGCCGGCTCAAGAAAATTAACTTTATTGCCATTTATTAGGCTGGAAGCATATATAGCGATCTCTTTTGCTAGAGACGGGGGGGTAGCATATTGGCCAAGGATATTTCGTTCTTTTAATGTTTTAAAAGAATCAATATCATCTTGTTTTGTTAATCGGTCATTTTCGAGAAGTTCTATGGAGTTCATTTTATAACCCCAATTTAATCATATCGTCAATTCGATGCTCCCAGATCCAATCAATTCCTTCAGCAGCTTCATATCCAAGATAACCGCTATCAAAGTACCCACACAGGAAAAGCATAAAATTAATCTTTGCCCCATAAGTATCTTTGAGTTGCCTTATTTTTGTGGCCTCCTCTTTTCGTCTTTTATTTGTATTTGTAAAATCGCCCGCAGATTTGGCCTCAATTAATATGGGGTATTGATTTGCCCCGGCCTTATTAGGCATAATTACTACGTCAATTGGTATATTTACTTTGTGTTTATTTCCAACAGAAATATTTAATCTAAAGGTGAAAGTGCCTTTTTTCATGTTCTGCCAATCAGTAATTTCGGAGGGGGATAAATATTTATAGCCTAGTTTTTCCAAGTATTTTAAAATATTCATCAATTGACGTTGTTCTTGAGCATTCCGTATAATCGGGTCCGCTACTGCTCCACACAATCTATCTGCGATAATTGTTGATGCTCTTTCGCACTCATGAGCATCCGGGGTTCGATCTTCTTCTAGCCAAGGAATAATATCACTATCAATCAATTTACATATTATCGAGCATATTCTATTCAAGTATTCATCGAGGACTTTCCCCTTCATTTGAGGTGGCAATTTCCCCTCCTCCATACTGAGTATAAGATGCTTAGCGATAGAAGTTAATCCTACTAAACGATCTCTTGCGATTGGGGGACAGGTTGACATGCGTAATGTTTGAATAATGGACGGGTGTTTTTTAAGAATAGCTGGGGTGAGCTTCTGCAGATTGCTTGTTAATTTAAATGTTTCCAGGACTGTATTTGATGTATCTTTCCTGGTTATCCTAAATGTTTTAGGGGCAAATTTTATAAACCACTTATTATAATAATCTACCGATTCAGCAATGTCTTTTTTCCATAAGGCAGGTTTATTTGCGTTGATTGCCATGATAATGGGGTTATTATACCATATACCAAAAGAAGAATAACAATGGCATATCAACCCACAAAAACACACTAGTGCCAGAATGTTTTTATTACAGTTTATCCTCAGAAGGATTCTCAAGAAGCGGTTTTTTCGACGTATGGGGGAGAAAAACCGCTTCTTCGACAAACCTACATTCTGTGCAAGTCTTTTTTCTTGCATCCATGAATGGTGTTGGGTATAATCAATGAGATAGCCCGGCATTGAATGGTTTGAGAACCAGAGGGTCGAGGCATTTGAATTTTACCGCAAACCATTCCGTGCCGCGCTGGCCCTTCTGATTATACTCAACCCTCCCCAGCGGGCGCGTACCTTCAGCCCCCACTCGCATAAATGGCGCCCGCTGACAAGTAAATCGACACGATTTATTTTTTTGCCCTTGACACTGCTGAATTCTCTGCCATATAATTCCACTTAGTGGTAAGGGGGAATTCGCTAAGATGGATCATCTATCTGTCTAAAAACCAGTCCCTCCACTTTTTAATAAGGTGCGGCCCGGATTTCTCTTCTTGACAGAGGCAAACTAAAATAGCATAATTTGTTTGTAAATGCTTCAAAGAGGGGAACGGCGGAGTCAATCAGCCCATTTTGTGTCAGTATCGCAGATTTTCCGGGACGGTATAAATGGTTAAAGACAAGATAGATCAAATACTTGAAAAGATCGATTCGTTAGAAACCGGTCAGAAGTCATTAGTAGCCGGTCAGAAGTCATTAGAAACCGGTCAGAAGTCATTAGTAGCCGGTCAGAAGTCATTAGTAGCCGGTCAGAAGTCATTAGAAACC
Source organism: candidate division WOR-1 bacterium RIFCSPLOWO2_02_FULL_46_20 (assembly GCA_001771365.1). Classification (GTDB taxonomy): domain Bacteria; phylum Margulisbacteria; class WOR-1; order O2-12-FULL-45-9; family O2-12-FULL-45-9; genus O2-12-FULL-45-9-A. The sequence goes on from METP01000033.1 coordinate 35,042, forward strand.
GGTCAGAAGTCATTGGAAACCGGTCAGAAGTCATTGGAAACCGGTCAGAAGTCATTAGTGGCCGGTCAGAAGTCATTAGAAACCGGTCAGAAGTCATTAGTAGCCGGTCAGAATAAAAATTATGGTTTGATTCAAAAACAAGGCATCATGCTGGAACAGGTCGCTTCTGATGTAAAAGCAGTGGCGGAAGGACATGCGGCAATAAGGAATGAAATGCAAAGAGGATTTGAAGAAGTTAAAGAACAAATAAAATTCGTGGATGATAAATTGGGATTTGTAGCTAATCAGCTTGGCGAAAAAATCGATCGCGTTGAGCAGAAACTGGACGAGCACGTCAAACTGCCAGCACATGTTTAGGATAATTTTACCCCCCCATTCTAATCGCGGATTCTTCCTTAATCCTGCCAGTATTTTTGAGGCCTTACTGTGAAAAAAAGAATAAGGCCAAAGACCATGCCTGCAAATATTAAACCAAAATCTTTTCCCATCGTCGGTATCGGTGGTTCGGCTGGAGGGCTGGGGGCATTCGAGGCACTGCTTAAAAATATCTCGGCTAAACCGGGAATGGCGCTAGTCTTTATTATGCATTTAACCCCGGGCCATAAAAATCTCCTGCCGGAACTGCTGACCAGGGTGACGAAAATGCCGGTCAGTGAAATACAAAGCGGCCTGATCCCCGAGATCAACCATGTTTATGTCAAACCGCCCAACACCGACCTGGCTATCGACGGCAGGAAATTTTTACTTAGCACCAGGGAAAACGCCAGTATCAGACATCTGCCCATAGATTATTTTTTCCGTTCCTTGGCGGCAGAGTGCGGCAATAGAGGTATCGGAGTTATTCTGTCCGGCACCGCCACCGACGGGACACTGGGAGCCGGGACGATCAAGTCCGCCTGACTTCCGCACCCGCCTGAATAACTAAAGCGGTAATAAATATTAACCTTGAATAATATCTTCGTTCGGATGATCCAGGGCGATCAGCAAAGCTAAATAATTCCTGAGCTTCCGGGTGATCAGGAATTTCTCCCGGACATGTTCCCGCCCATATTCTCCCATTTTTTTTGCCGCCTGGGGATTATTGATCAGATAACGGATTTGATAAGCGGTCCCCTCAATTGAATGGACAAGCAAGCCGGTGAAATTATGGATAATCTGCAAGGTGATCCCGCCGACCGCCGATGCCACGACCGGCTTGGCTTTCCACAGCGCTTCGGTAACCGTCAGCCCGAATCCTTCCCGCAACGATTTCTGCACTATAACAGTTGACGCTCTTTGCAGGGCGTTAATCTCCAAATCCGCGTATGGCGGCAGCAGTAGAATGTGTATGTCAGGATCATTTTTAGCCGCTTCCTGCACCTGGTTCAGCACCTGCCCCCCTTCCGGATCATCGGTCGCTCCCCCGCCAGCCAGTACCAACTGGCAATCATTATGTCTCTTTACCAATTTGTAAGCTTCGATCACCCCGAGAGGGTCTTTAAGATAATCAAACCGGGAAATTTGCGTGATGATCGGCCGCGACCGGTCAAGCTTATACTTGCGCGCGACCGTCTCAATCTCGGCAGCGGAAAGATCGCGGTTTTTTTCGGCTAACGGATCAATGGCCGGGTAGATAAAGTATTTTGGCGCGGCTAGCTTCCTGGCAAACCAGGGAGTGGAAAAGACCGAGGCGTCATATTTTTCAATATAGCCCTTGAGAAAATCCCAGACATCCGCTTGGGGATGGGAGGTGTCAATGTGGCACCGCCAGACCCATTTGGCTTTTGATCTCTCCTTGGCGGCAATAAGACCCGCCGGCTGGGGGTCATGGACAATGACCACGTCCTCATCGAAGGACATTTCGGCAAGATTAGCTGCCGTCGTTTCCTGGAAAACCTTGAACATTTCCGTGGAGATATCCGATTTAATCCCGTGCAGGGCGTTATGGAAAGTTTTGGTCACGCCAAAGAACGGTCCGCTCCCCTTGATCACGTCCCATTTGGTTTTAATGCCGAGCTCATTATAGAGCGGCACGACACGGGTCAGTATCTCCGCCACGCCGCCCCCCACCGCGGTTGAATTGACCATCCTGACGCGTTTACCGGCGGCTTTTTCCGCCAGCAGCATCAGTTCGTCAAAATTCTGCGGTCGGATGAAGCGAGAATATTCCGCTATCTTATTTTGAGCCATTTAAATATCCTGCCGATCAAGCCATCTCTTTTCTTACGGACCAGAGCAATAATCCGGTCGCGGAGCTGGTCCATAGTGTAAATATAAGGGTCCAAAGCTTCGATCTTCTTTGCCAGAATTTCATCGCCGTAATTATCCTTGATCCAGTTTGAAAAGTCGTTGCTCCGTTTTGCCAGCCGCAGGCGCGCTTCAAAAAAGTGGAAAAAGAGGGAGCGCAGGCCGACTTTTTTCAACGCGGCGCAAAACTCATCATAATCCCAGGCCTCATACCTGGTCTTTAAAACGATACCGATCGCCCGGCAGAAATAAAAACCGCGCTTGGCCGGGACCGTCCCGCCAGCGGGATTCTGGTTTAAATAGCCGTCCAGTATCTCAACGATCTTGTCCCGTAGCGCCCCGAGTTCTGTATAGTCCTTGATATTAATATTGGCCAGACGCTCCGCCAGGACATGCTCGCCAATCTCTTCTTCCACCCAGTGGGCAAAATCGTTTGTGTAAACCCCGGGCGCGAACTGGTGTTCGCGGAAAGCGTGGTGGACGTGGTAAAAGATCGATGACTCATCTATCCCCTTCAATATTTCCCTGAATTCTTTGAGATCGCCAGCCTTCTGGCTGGTGATCTCCACCAGTTGGGAAGAGGTATAAAACTCAAAAGCTGTTTTGGCAGTCATTATATAATAATAAAAATAGTTATTCCTTGACCTTTGTTTTCAGTCTCTCAACTTCCTGCTTGAGTTCTTTAATTTGTTTGATCAAAAAGGGAATGTTCGGCTTATCGGTTTTATCTTGTGGAAAAGTTCCCGCGACGATCTCTTCAAAATTGGTGAACCGGTCCTGGTCAGAATCGATATCAGCGATCTTCGCAAAGTTATGTCCCGCGTTTTTGAAATCAAGGGCAAATGGGCCTTGCTCTTTCATTTTGCCTTTGACAGGATGGCAGGTGGAGCAGGCAGCTAGTTTTGTCCCTGCGGCATCCGGATAATTCTTTTTGAAGGATTCAAGATATTTAGGCGTAGCAAAAAGAGCGGAACTTGAAAAAATAGAAATCAGACTCACTAATAAAAGAAAACGCATAACTCCCCCCTTTATTTATCAACTAAACATAAAAGAAAACGGTAAACTGCCGCGACATTAGCCAAATGGCCGTCAACCAGGCTACCTCCGCCGAACCCCACCTTAATAGAAAAACCCACCCCCTTTAACGCCCTAAAGGCGTCTTCATCAGTCTTATCGTCGCCGATATAAACAGGAGCATATTTTTGCAGCTTCAGGTTTTTAATAAGCCAGCGTACCGCCTTCCCTTTATCCCAATCAGCCGGCGGGCGGACATCAAATATTTTTTTGCCGGTCGTTATCTTAATGGCACGCCGCCACGGTTTAAGCGCCAGCTTAAAATCCCTTTTGAAAGCATGGATAGCTGACATGGCAAGTGAGCGATAATGGACGCTAAGGGTCAAGCCTTTATCTTCAATCAATAAGCCCCGGTAATGGAGTTTGTTCTTAAGTTCGGCTTTGATCTTTTTTAGCAGCGGAAGTGTTTTTTTTGCGGCCGGATGCACCCAATGCTTCCCGCTGGCCAATATCTCAAACCCGTGGTTGCCAACATAAATAATATTACGGATACCAGCCAGTCTTTTGACAACCGATAACTTACGGCCGGAGATGATCGCCAATTTAATTTCGGGATGGCGGGCTAACCGTTTGAGCAGTTTTTTTCTGGGCGCGGACAGGACTGCCCGTTGCGGATTTTCGACGATAGGCGTCAGCGTTCCGTCATAATCGAGCATCAGGAATAACTTCATGTTTTTTGCAGTTCGGTCAGGTTGGTGATAATACTTGCCGCCCATTTATAAACATTGTTGTCGGCTACGACCTTACGCATGCTCTCCATGCGCCGCTTTTGTTCTTCCGGCGGCATGACGCAGGCAGTCTTGAGGCTGTCGGCAAACTCTTCGATGGCATAAGGGTTGATCTGCAGCGCTTCGGTCAGCTCCCTGGCCGCGCCGGTAAATTTACTTAAGAGCAGGACTCCCGCCAGGTCATTCTTTGCCGCCACGTATTCTTTAGCCACCAGGTTCATACCATCGTGCAGCGAACTGACGACGCAAATGTCGCCGAGCCGGTAATAAGGCTTGATCTCCTCCGGAGTAAAGTACTCTTTTAAGTAGATTATCGGTCGCCAGGCGCCGTTGGTATATTTGCTGTTCTTTTTTTCTATCAACCGCTCGATCTCGTCCGACAGGTCGTGGTAGCGTTTGATCTTGGTCCGGCTGGGAGCGGCCAACTGCAAAAAGACGAACTTGTTCAGGTATTCCGGATATTTTCCCAGGAAACGGTCGACGGCCAGGATTCTTTCAACAATACCTTTCGTATAATCAATCCGGTCAACGCCGACGGCCACGATTTTTCCGGCCAGATCGTATTTCTCTCTTATCCGGTCGATCTCCCTGGCTTCATTGGCTGTGACCGAATAGCGTGATACCCCCTCGATGCTGATCGGGAATGGCCGGACCAGCGTTTCTTTGCCTGACCTGACAACGCTGTTCTTCTCGTTATCAACACGGCATTCCAGCAGGCGGTTGGCGGTTTCCAGAAAATTATTACAATGATATTGCACATGGAAGCCGACCAGGTCGCACCCCAGCATCCCATCCAGTATCTCTTTTTGATAAGGACAGACGGAAAAGACCTCCGGGTTCGGCCAGGGGATATGCCAGAAGAGCGCGATCGTGACATCCGGCCGCTTGTCCTTGATCATCTTGCCCAGCAGCGTGAAATGATAATCCTGGATAAAAACAAAGGCATTTTTGGCCGGCAGCTCCTCAATAACGCTGTCAGCAAACTTTTGGTTTACCTGTTTATACATCTGCCAGTCGGCTTCCCGGAAGATCGGGCGGGTGAAAGTAATATGACTAAGCGGCCAGAGGCCTTCGTTGGCAAAACCGTAATAGAAGCCGCCTTCCTCTTCGGGCGTCAGCCAAATTCTTTTTAGGATGTAGCGATTGTCTTCGGGCGGTACCCCGAGCTTGTCCTTGGAATTCACGAATTGCCGATCGGCGTTGCCGCTCCCCTGGGCAATCCAGGTTCCGCCGCAGGCCCGCATGATCGGATTGAGTGCCGTCACCACGCCGCTGGCCGGACGGACATATTTTGCCGCCCCCGTCCGCTCATCAAGCACGTGCATGAACGGCTCCCGGTTGGAAACAATAACCATAGAGCTGTCGCCGAGTTTGGCGTTGACCAGGTCCTTTAATTTACTTTCCGTCCAGATCTCGTCCTTTTTCAATCTGATCGTGGCCGCTTCGGCCATGCTCTTTTTGGCCACCCTCAGGCTAAGGGCAACCTGCTCAACCTCACTGGCCAGCTCACCTAATTCACTCTTTTGGCTGATCTCATGCATCTTGCTGGTTTCACCCTTCTGGAAATGTTTGAACCAAACCGTGAGCTGCCGCATCGGCACCAGAAACATCTGGCGGAGTACCAGCGCGGCAATGAGCAACAGCGAAATAACCAGCAAGACCAGCGTGATGATCATGTTCCGCCAAAAGTCCATTGACCGGGCAAAAACATAAGAGGTGTCATAGATCATCTCGACCATGCCAAGTATTTTCCCCTGGTCATCAAGCACCGGTATAATGTGGCTATAGACATAGATTTTTTTGAATTTCCCCAACAGGTCACTGGCTTCCTTGTTTTTAAGGGCATCTCGATAATATTCGCGCTCTTCGTCTTTCCAATCCCTGAACCTCTCCGTGATCGCTATTAATTTCCCTTCCCGATCGTAAAGCGCGCAGCCCTGGATATTCTTTTTATTCTGGAATCTCTTAACCAGACGTTGAGCCCCGGCTTGGTCATTATTGGCAAGAACATAACCGGCCGACAACTCCAGGCTTTCCGCGACAGTTTCGGCTTTCCGCTTGAGATCATCCATTAGTTTATCTTCTTCATATCTGACCTGGATAACGCCAAAAATGATGATAACCAGCGAAACGATGATGATAAGCGGCAAAGCAAAGACAATTGTTTTTTTCATTGATCGGCCTTCATAGGTCTTCTTCGGGCTCCCTCAATATCCGTGAGTAGCAATAGATGTTTAGCGCAAGTATGCAGGTTAGCGAAACGATCATAAATATCCAGCCGTATATGTTCATCGGAAACAACCTCCAAGGATTTGGATAATCCTTGAATCCGTTCAAATTTTATCACTTTATCATGTGACTGTCGAATATTATTCTCAAGAATAGCCGATGTAAATCATTCTTCTTGCACCCGTGAATTGAGTTGGGTATAATAAAAGTGATGGCCCGGCCCTGAATGGTTTGAGAACCAGAGGGTCGAGGCAAATTCAATGAGCTAAAGAAACCCGCTTGACCGCTTCCATGACCCATAAGGGCAGAGTCGAGAACCCCAGAACCAACAGCCAGCCCGTAGCGGATAAGGGTTCAGTCTTAAATATTATTTGCGCCCAGGGCAAGTGGACCACCGCCATTAACAGCAGGAAAGATACCAGCGCCGCCAGAATTAATTTTGAGTTGGTGAACACCCCCAACTTAAAAAGAGACACGCTCTGGCTGCGGCAATTAAAAGCATGGCAGAGCTGACTGCAGGAAATGACCACAAAGGCCGCGGTCCGCGCCGCTGCCAAACCCTCCTGGCTCAAAAACAGAACAGAATAAAACGCCGCCAGGGAACAGCAGGCGATCAGCGCCCCCTGATACAACATCAGGGCGCCGCTGCGCGGATCCAGCATCTTTTCATTGGGCAGACGCGGTGGCCGGCGCATGATCGCGGGATCAACCGGATCCATGCCCAAGGCCAGGGCCGGCAAGCTATCGGTAACTAAATTTACCCACAGGATCTGGATCGGCAAGAGCGGCACAGGGAAACCGATCAGCGCGGCCGTAAACATCAGTAAGATCTCCCCCGCGTTGCAGGAGAGAAGATAATGGATAAATTTTCTGATGTTATCGTAGATCCCCCGGCCCTCTTCCACCGCCGCCACGATTGAAGCAAAATTATCGTCAGTGATCACCAGGTCGGAAACTTCTTTGGTCACATCGGTCCCCGTTATACCCATGGCCACGCCAATATCGGCCTCTTTGACCGCCGGCGCGTCGTTGACCCCATCCCCGGTCATGGCCACGATCTCCCCCTGACGGCGCAGGGAGCGCACGATCTGCAATTTGTCTTCCGGTGCAACCCGCGCGTAAACCGCATCGATCCCCAATTCGCGGGCTATCGCTTCCGCGGTATTTTTATGGTCACCGGTTATCATAACCACTTTTATTCCCGCTGTTTTACATTTGGCCACCGCCGCCTTCACCTCTTCCCGCGGCGGATCGATCATGGCCACGAGCCCCAAAAAAGTCAGGCCGCTCTCCAGCTCGGCCGCTTCATATTTATCCGGCAAGCGGTCCAGGCCTTTGTAAGCCACGGCCAAGACCCGCAGCGCCCGCTGGGCCAGGCTGGTGTTGGTGGCCAGGATTTGCGCGCGCTCCCCCCCGTCCATGGCACAAACCTCCAGGACGGATTCGGGCGCGCCCTTGACATAAACCGCGAACCGGTCCTTTTCCCGGCGCACGACCGCCATTCTTTTGCGTTCGGAATCAAAGGGGATCTCTTCAACAAACGGGTGTTCGTTTTCCAACTGCTCCCGGCGCAGGCCTTTTTTGAGGGCGCAGACCACAATTGCCCCTTCGGTCGGATCGCCCAAAATCTGATAAGCACCCTCCCTCAATACCAGTTGGGCGCTGCTGGAGAGCACCCCGCCGATCAAGGTCTTATTTAACTCTGGGTTTTCGGTCCCGATAAATTCTCCTTCAGGCGCATACCCCACACCCGTCACTTCGAAAAGAGTGCCGCCGGCCAGGATCGCCTTAATGGTCATCTCGTTCCTGGTCAGGGTGCCGGTCTTATCCGAGCAAATGACTGTGGCGCAACCCAGTGTTTCAACCGCAGGAAGTTTACGGACCAGCGCGCCGCGCCTGACCATTCTCTGCACACCCAAAGCCAGAGCAATCGTGATCACGGCGGGCAATCCTTCGGGAATGGCCGCCACAGCCAGGCTCACCGCGGTCAAAAAGACATCTAAAATTTCTCCGCCGCGGAGCATTTCCAGCCCAAACACCATCAGCACCAAGGCACCGCAAAGATAAACGATCCAGCGGCCGAACTCTTCCAGTTTTTTCTGCAACGGAGTCGCCTCGTGCCCGATGGATTGGATCAGGCCCGCAATTTTCCCCAGTTCGGTCATCATCCCGGTTCCCGTGACCAGGGCCCGCGCCTTGCCGGAAGCAATCGACGTACCCAGGTACAGGAGATTGGCGCGCTCCGCCAGGGGAATTTCTTTTTCCTCTAAAGCCATGATGGTTTTTATAACCGGGGTGGATTCACCGGTCAAGCTGGCTTCCTGAGTGGAAAAATTGGGGCTGACGTATATTACGCGGGCATCGGCCGGCACGTGGTCGCCGGCCTCCAGCTCGATCAGGTCTCCGGGCACCAATTCGGCCGAGGGGATAACGCCACGCTGACCGCCGCGGACCACCCGCGCACTGGGGCTGGATAATCTTTTTAAGGCCGCGAGCGACTTTTCAGCGCGATATTCCTGAATAAAGCCCAGGCAGGCATTAACGATCACGATCCCGACTATGGCCAGCGCGTCGACCCATTCCTTTAAAAATCCGGAAATTACGGCAGCGCCGAGCAGGATCCAAATAATAAAACCCTGGAACTGCTCCCAAAATATGCCCACCAGGCCGCGCCCTGTTTTTTCTTGTAATTGGTTGGGCCCGAACTTTAATCTGCGCGCCGCCGCCTCTGTCCCTGTCAAGCCACTGGTCAAGCTGGTCTCAAGTTTTTGGGCGGCCGCTTCCAGCGTTAATTGATAAAAGGTCATCTATTCTTCTTTCATGATGCCTTCTTTTTTGGAAAGCCAGATAGCAAAAACGATTAGGCCCACTCCGACGACAATGATCGCCATGGAAGTAAAGATTGTCGCCGCGATCGCCGCCAGGACCAGCCAGAGAAGCTTTGTTTCCAACAGACCCGAGGCGGGAAGCACAACACTTGATTCGGACATCTTTTTACCTCTTTCCATTCAAAAAGAAATAAGCCCGCAAATTGTATCATATTAAAATGTTTTTGCAAAGCCGCGCCTGTCCTCTTTTTTTATTTGCTTTAGCCAAATAAAACCGCTACAATCATCGGGTTAATGAACAAGAATGAAGAAGGCACTAATTCCTGGCCCCACTGGTTAAAGCGGTTTTTTATTGGCCGGGCGCGCGATCCCCACGACCGCTCTCTCCTGCACAATATTTCCCTGGTGGCTTTCTTCGCCTGGATCGGCTTGGGCGCGGACGGGCTTTCCTCTTCCTGCTACGGCCCGCACGAAGCCTGGTTGACCCTGCAGGGACATTATTATCTGGGTATTTTTGTGGCGTTGGCCTCCGCTTTCACCATTTTTATCATCAGCGCCAGCTATTCCCATATCGTTGAGCTTTTCCCTAATGGCGGCGGAGGTTATCTGGTCGCCAGCCGGCTGCTCTCGCCCGCGGTGGGCATGGTTTCTGGCAGCGCCCTGTTGATAGATTATGTCCTGACCATCACGGTCTCAATCGCCAGCGGGGCTGACGCGGTTTTCAGTTTTCTGCCACCTGAATGGTATGCCTACAAGATGCTCTTTGCCGCCGCTATGCTGGTCATTTTAATAATCCTCAATCTGCGGGGAGTCAAAGAATCTGTTTTAATCCTAACCCCTATTTTTATTCTTTTTCTGGTGACCCATGTCTTCGCCATCCTGTATTCGTTCGGTTTCCACTTTATGAATCTGCCCGAAGTAGCCGCGGCCACTCGTTCCGATTTTCAGGTGGCCAGATCAGCCCTCGGAACTTTCGGAATCTTTTTGCTCCTCATGCGCGCCTACAGCATGGGCGCCGGTACTTATACCGGGATCGAAGCCGTGAGCAACGGCCTCACCATTTTGCGGGAACCAAAGGTCAAGACCGCGAAAAAAACCATGCTCTATATGTCCTTATCCCTGGCCTTTATGGTCGTTGGCATTATGTTCTCATATGTCTTTTACCGCATCGAACCGGTCGCCGGCAAAACCATGAACGCGCTCCTCTTTTACCGTATGACCGAAAACTTCGGAGCAAATCTTAGCTATGTAATAGTAACAATAACCCTGCTCACAGAAGCCGCTCTACTCTTTGTCGCCGCCCAAACCGGTTTCATCGGCGGCCCGCGCATCCTGGCTAATATGGCGTTTGATCAATGGGTGCCCAAAAGATTCGCGCTTTTGAGTGACCGGCTGGTCGCGATAAACGGGATCCTGGTCATGGGCCTTTCTTCCCTTGTCCTCATGATATTCAGCCAGGGCTCGGTGGCCTTCCTGGTGGTGCTTTACAGCATCAATGTGTTCCTAACCTTCTTCCTGTCCCAGCTGGGTATGGTCAAGCACTGGTGGACAGAAAGAAGCCACGGCCAAAACTGGGCCGGCAAACTGCTCGTCAACGGCACCGGTTTACTCTTGACCTCTTTTATCCTGGTTTCAGTTACGGTGATAAAATTCCACGAAGGCGGCTGGTTAACCCTGCTGATCACCGGCACGCTAGTCCTGGCGGCGATCGCGGTCAAAAGAAATTATGTACTGACCGCTAAAATGGAGAAAAGAATCGACGCTTATGCCCTGGCTACGGAGTCACCGACTTCAAATTATATTCCCCGACTGGATCAAAAGGAAGAGTTGAACGCCCAAAGCAAGACCGCGGTAATCCTGGTCAAAGATTTTACGGGCATCGGGCTCGAAACCATTTCCCAGGTGCTGCATTCTTTTAACGGCGTGTTCAAAAATTTTATCTTTCTCCAGTCCGGGTTGATCAATTCCGGCACCCTGGCGGAAATAAAGCCCGTCCAGGAAAAAATAAAATGCGAGGTCAACCGTTATGTTGAGCTGATGCAGGCACACGGCTACCATGCGGAAGGCCTCTGCCTGACCGGGATCGACACGGTGGAGGACCTGGTCAAGGCCGCTTCCATGATCATCAAGAGCTACCCGAGTGCGGTTTTCTTCGGCGGACAGTTGGTCTTCCCCTATAACTCGGCCTTTAACCGCTGGCTCCACAACTACACTCTTTTCGCCACACAAAGAAGATTTTATAATCTCGGCATCCCGCTGTTCATCGTGCCCATCCAATTAAAAAAATAAGCTGTCCGACGCCAGCAGTTTGCAATTCAAATCCGCTTGGTCTATAATGTTCAATCTGTCATGACTTTTAAGCGTGATTTTATGGAAGCTTCCTCTTTGGGTCTGGAGATGGCCGCGGCGGTTTTTTTAGGCGCTTTCCTTGGCTATCAGATTGATACAGTCTTGTCTTGCCGGCCCATCGGCCTGGTTGTCGGAGTGGTGCTGGGAGCGGCGGCCGGCATGTGGAACCTGATCAAAAAAAGCACAAAAAACCAATGAACACGCTGGAACATTTAAAACAAACAGAGGTTATTAATGTTGAGGTGGCGGGGATCGATGCTTCGCTGACTAACGGGACCTTGATCCTTTTTTTAGCGGTCGCACTTGTGGTTTCATTCTATTTCATTGTCGGCCGGAAGGCAAAACTGGTCCCCTCCTTGACACAGAGCGCCGCCGAGCTGATCCTTGATTTTATCCGGTCCGAAATGCTTTCCCCTTTAGGCCGGGAAGGGGAAAAATGGCTGCCTTTTTTAGTTTCCCTTTTTTCCCTGATCCTGGTCTCCAACCTTTTAGGGCTGATCCCGGGCTTTGTTCCGCCTACCTCTAACATTAATGTGACCGCGACCCTGGCTGTTATTGTTTTTTTTACCACCCATATAACCGGCCTAAGAAAACACGGTCCCTGGTCTTACCTGAAATCCATTGTCCCGGAGGGCCTGCCCTTTTTTATCGCGGCTTTTCTCTTTCCTCTGGAGCTGATCGGCCAACTGGCACGCCCTTTTTCGCTGACCGTCCGGTTATTTGCCAACCTGTTCGCCGGCCATGCTATTATTATTACCCTGGTCAGCCTGATAATAATTTTCAAGAGCTTTTTGATCGCGCCCTTCCCAGTCATCGGCAATACTGCTATAATGGCCTTTGAAATATTTGTGGCCTTTATCCAGGCTTTTGTTTTTACTTATCTGTCGGCTTCATATATCGTGGGGGCTCTGCAGACAGAGCATTAAAGGAGGAGGTGCAAAATGGAAAGTGCAGTTAGCGCATATTTAGGCGCGGCGATCTCTATCGGCCTGGCCGCTCTGGGAACGGGACTGGGAATCGGCATGCTCGCTTCAAAAGCCATGGAAGGGATGGCGCGGCAGCCGGAGGCAAGCGTCAATATTCGTATGTCAATGATCATTGCCATCGCCTTTGTTGAGGCGATCGCGCTTTATGCCCTGGTAGTCTCCCTGATACTGGCTACGAAATAAACAACATGTTTGAGTTTGAAACCGGAATAATAATCTGGACCAGCATTTCTTTTGCGGTTTTGGTGTTTTTGATGTACCGCTATGCTCTGCCGCCGCTCATTACCGTATTAAAGGAGCGGGAGCAGCTCATTGCCGGCTCTTTGACAGATGCCGAAACCAGGCAAAAAGAATCGCAGGCGGTCCTGGCTTCCGCCAGAGAGAGATTGACGGAAACCGACCGGATCGCCCAGAAGATCATCACGGATGCGAAACGCGAAACGGAAGCGATTAAAAAGGAAGCCCGCCTGAACTCCGAAAAAGAGGCGGCCACTTTTCTGGCCGCCGCCAAAGAAGAGCTGGTCCAGGAACAAAAGCAAATTGTTTCCCAGCTGAAAGAGCAAACCGCCGATCTGGTGATATTGGCCGCGCAAAAAATATTAAACCAAAAAATCGACCAGGACGCCAACCGGCGTCTAATCGATGAGGCAATCAAAGAATGCCGCAACTGATCAACCTGGAAAAACTATATGAGCTGGCCAAAGAAAACGCCCTGCCCTTGGGACGGGAGTTGTTTGATTTGAATTCTTTTTTAGCGCGCCATTACCAGATCAAGAATTTTCTGGCCGACTCCAATGTTCCTTTAGCCCAAAAAAAAGAATTTTTCACCCGGCTTTGTCCGCAGGCCGGCAGCCTGTTCAAGGCTTTCATCCAGCTGCTTTTTGAACAGGATCTTTTTTCCAAACTTCCGTGGTTCACCGGCAAATTCCTGGCGATCCTTTTGGAAAAACGCAATATCCGGTTTGCCAAATTGATTTCCGCTTTGCCTTTATCGGAAGAAACTGTTAGCCGGATTAAGCAATGTTACGGGGATAACCTTTATTTTATCCAGGAAGTTGACCCGCAACTCAGCGGCGGGTTTATCATCGAAACCGCCGACCATAATTTGCTTAACGCGAGTGTCTCGGGCAGGTTAAAACAGCTAAGAACGGAGATGGTGCAATGAAAGAAAATATTGCCGCTATTTTAAAGAAAAAGATAGAAGATTTTACGGCGGCCAGCCGGCTGGAGGAAGTCGGCTATGTTTTAGAATCAGGGGACGGGATCGTGCGGTTAAGCGGCTTACCCTCCGCCATGTCCAACGAAATGATCGAGTTTACCAACAAAACTTATGGCATTGCCTTTAACCTGGAGCGCGAACAGGTGGTGGCGGTTCTGCTCGGACAGCATACCGCGGTAAAAGAAGGGGATGTTGCCAAATTAACCGGCCGGATCCTGGAAGTCCCGGTCGGAGAAGCGCTCCTGGGCCGGGTGGTCGGTGCCCTGGGCTTTCCTTTGGACGGCTTGGGAGAGATCAAGACCCAAAAAAGCCGGCCGGTAGAAAAAATCGCTCCCCAAGTTGTTGACCGCACCCCGGTAAACCAACCGCTGCAAACCGGCTACAAAGCCATCGACGCCTTGATCCCGATCGGCCGCGGCCAAAGAGAATTAATTATCGGTGACCGCGCTTCCGGCAAAAGCACCATGAGCGTTGATGCCATCCTTAACCAGAAAAACCAAAATGTCTATTGTTTTTACGTGGCGATCGGCCAGAAAGAATCCAACATTGTCCAGCTGGTGCAAAAATTGCGGGAACACGGTGCGCTGGATTACACAACGGTGATCTCCGCGCCGGCTTCCGATCCCGCCTCAATGCAGTACCTGGCGCCTTATGCCGGCTGCGCCATGGCGGAAGAGTTCATGTACAACGGAAAAGACGCGCTGATCATATATGATGACTTAACCAAGCACGCGCAGGCTTACCGCATGATTTCCCTGCTTTTGCGTCGGCCCCCCGGCCGCGAAGCTTACCCGGGAGATGTCTTTTACCTGCATTCGCGGCTGCTGGAGCGCTCGGCCAAGCTCTCTCCTAAAGCGGGCGGCGGGTCACTGACCGCCCTGCCTTTGATCGAAACCCAGCTGGGAGACATTACTTCCTACATCCCGACCAACGTGATCTCGATCACGGACGGACAAATATTTTTAGAACCGGATTTGTTCAACCAGGGGACGCGGCCGGCGGTAAACGTGGGGATTTCCGTGTCGCGCGTGGGCGGCAACGCCCAGGTACCGGCCATGCGCAAAATTGCCGGCCGTTTAAGGATCGATCTGGCGCAATACCGGGAGAAAAAATCCTTCGCCCTGTTCGCGGGAGAAGTGGACAAGGAAACCCTGCGCCAATTAAACCGCGGAGCCATCATTTCTGAAGTTTTGAACCAGGACAAACACCAGACTATGTCGATCGAGGACCAGATCATCGTGATCTACGCGGCCGTCAACAATTATCTGGATGAAGCACCCTTAAAGCGGATTAAAGAGACGGAAAATCAATTAATAAAATTTGTCCGCGGCGCTATTCCCGAGGCAGTGCCTAAATTGACCAGCCTGGACCAGGCGACCGAAACTAAATTAAAAAAAGCGCTCCAGTCTTTCGTGGAAAGCCATTATGCCGGCACCCATTAAATTAAAAAGAAGGCTTAAAGCCATCAACAGCCTGAACGCGATCTTTAAGGCCATGCAGGTAATCGCGGCGGTAAAACTGAAGAAAATTAAAGAATGCCATGCCGCTGCTTTATATTGTTTAAAGCAAATGGAGGCAGCCGCCCAACATCTCGACCTGGCGCAAATTATCCCCCCCCGCGAGAAAGGAAAAACCCTGGCGGTTTTTTTCTCCAGCAACCGGGGCTTTTGCGGAGCCTTTAACACAAACCTGTTTAACCGGGTGCAAAATTTTGCCAAGGAACAAGCGGGGCTTTCCGCCCCGCTTGAATTCATGGTCTTTGGCCACAAGGGCATGGAATTTTTGCGCGCCAAAAAACTGGCCGTAAAAGAGTCCCATTTTGAGGAAAACCTGCCTTTTTCTTTCTTTGGCAAAATAGCGGACGAAATAAAAGACTCCCGCGAAATTTATATTATTTACAACCGCTTTAAATCGCTCGTGCGCCAGGAAACTTTTGCCAGGAGAATCATGCCTTATGACGGCCTGCCCTTTTCTGGGAACGCCAGCCATTATCTCCTGGAGCCGGAAAAAGAAAAGCTGGCCAGGGAGTGGTTCAAGCAATTGATCGCCGTCAGATTATATTATTCCTATATGAGCTCGCTCTACGGGGAATATTCCGCCCGGGTGTTTACTCTAAAGAACGCGATCGAGAATTCACAAGAATTAAGCGCAGGCCTGACCCTTGATCTGAATAAATTACGCCAGCAAAATATTACCCGCGACCTGCTGGAGATCATCAGTTCCGCGGAATCATTAAAAGAAAGAGGGAATTAATATGGACAACAAAGGCAAAGTAGTGGAAGTCATGGGCGCGGTGATCGACGTGCAATTTCCGCCGGGACACATCCCGGCCATACGCAACGCCTTAAAGATCGAGCAGCCCGCCCTGATCGCGGAAGTAGCGATGCAGCTTGAAGAAAATGTAGTGCGGGCGGTCGCGCTGGCCAGCACCGACGGGTTGAAGCGCGGAGCAGAAGTAATTGACATCGGCCGGCCAATCTCGGTTCCGGTCGGTCCGGCCACGCTGGGAAGAATGTTTAATGTTCTGGGCGAACCCATTGATGGCGGCGGGGCAGTCGAAGCCAAAGAGCGCTGGCCTATCCGCCGGAACCCACCGGCTTTCCATGAAATTGTCACCAGGAGCGAAGTTTTTGAGACCGGCATCAAGGTCATTGATCTTTTGGCTCCTTACATCAGAGGCGGGAAGATCGGTCTGTTCGGCGGCGCCGGGGTAGGCAAAACGGTTGTGATCATGGAACTGATCCACAATATCGCCAAACAGCACGGCGGCATTTCCGTGTTTGGCGGAGTGGGCGAACGGACGCGGGAAGGCAACGACCTCTGGCTGGAGATGAAAGAGTCCGGGGTAATCGATAAAACAGCGCTGTGCTTCGGGCAGATGACGGAACTTCCCGGGGCGCGCTTGATCGCGGGTAATTCCGCCCTGACCATGGCCGAATATTTCCGCGATATCGAAGGCAAGGACGTGCTTTTGTTTATTGATAATATTTTCCGGTTCGTCCAGGCCGGTTCGGAGGTTTCCACCTTACTGGGGCGCATGCCCTCGGCGGTCGGCTACCAACCGACCCTCGCCTCGGAATTGGGGCGTTTTGAAGAAAGGATCGTTTCCACCAAAAAAGGCTCGATCACTTCGGTCCAGGCAATTTACGTTCCCGCCGACGATATTACCGATCCCGCGGCCGCCGCCACTTTCGCGCATTTAGACGCTACCACCGTGTTATCAAGAGCCCTGGTGGAGATGGGGATTTATCCGGCCATCGATCCCCTGGCTTCCACCTCGCGCATACTGGATCCCTCCATTTTAGGCGAACGCCACTACGATGTCGCCCGTAAGGTCCAGCAAATCCTGCAGCAATACAAGAACCTGGAAGATATCATTGCCATCCTGGGAATTTCCGAGCTGCCGGAAGAAGATCGGGTGATCGTAAACCGCGCCCGCAAGATCCAGCGCTTTTTATCGCAGCCCTTTTTTGTCGCTGAAAAATTCACCCAAATTCCCGGCCGTTATGTCGCCTTAAAAGACGTGATCTCCGATTTTGAAGAGATTGTTGAAGGCCGGGCGGACGATCTGCCCGAACAGGCTTTTTACATGACCGGGACGATGGCAGAAGTCCGGGAAAAATCCGGCCAACAAACCAGCCATGAAAGCGTTTGATTTAGAGATAATTTATCCCGGAAAAAAGGCGTTCAGCGCCAAGATCGTTTCCCTGGTCGCTCCCGCGCTGGACGGAAAGTTAGGCATTTTAGCCCGGCACGCTCCTTTGCTTTCTTTATTAAGGAAAGGAAAACTTGAGGCGAAGCAAGCGGACGGAAAAGAAATCTCTTTTGACCTTGACTCCGGCTTATTAAGAGCGGAAAATAATCGCGTCCAGGTTTTTATGTTATAAGCTTATGGCTCTGATCGCCGCGACCTCGCTCTTTTTTGAGAACCATCAGATCAGTATTTAAGCTTGACAAACAATTTATTTCATACTATAGTGTATACGTAAACATGTCAGAAATGCCCCAATTTTTAGAATCCTGATGGCGAAAAAAAATCCTAATCTCTTAATTCACGATTAAATGCGGCAATAGGAGGAAAATAATGGACATAGTAGAACTCGAGGAAAAAACACTGCCCCAACTGTACGATATCGCCAAGCAACTGGAAATCCCCAACCCCCGCCAATTAAAAAAACATGACCTAATTTTCAGGATCCTGGAAAAACAAACGGAGAAAAACGGCTACATGTTTGGCAAAGGGGTGCTGGAGATTCTCCCTGAAGGTTACGGCTTTCTGCGCACCGTGGGGTATTTGCCCGGCCGGGATGATATCTATGTTTCACAAACCCAGGTGCGAAGATTTGACATGCAGAACGGCGACATCGTTTCCGGCCAGATCCGCCCGCCAAAAGAGGGGGAAAAATATTACAGCCTCTTAAAGATTGAAGCCATCAGCGGAACTGACCCGGAGCAAGCCCGCGAACGCGTCCCCTTTGAAAACTTAACCCCCATCTTCCCGGATAAACGCTATACGCTTGAATACCCAAAGTGCCCGATTTCCGCGCGTTTGATCGATCTTTTGGCGCCTATCGGCATGGGCCAGCGCGCCATGATTGTTTCTCCTCCTAAAGCGGGAAAAACAACGGTACTAAAAAATATTGCCAACAGTATTACGGAGAATTTTCCCGAATCAATTATCAAAGTTTTACTTGTTGACGAGAGGCCGGAAGAAGTTACCGATATGGCACGATCGGTTAAAGGAGAGGTTATCGCCTCTACTTTCGACGAACCTCCGGAAAATCATATTAGAGTTGCCGAACTGTTAATTGAATCCTGTAAACGGCTGGTCGAATCAGGGAATGATGTGGTGATACTGCTCGACTCGATTACCAGGCTGGCCCGCGCCTACAATCTGGTCACCCCACCCTCCGGCAGAACTCTGTCCGGCGGTCTTGATCCTACCTGTTTACATCGCCCCAAAAGATTTTTTGGCGCGGCGCGCAACCTGGAAGACGGCGGCAGCTTAACTATTGTCGCCACGGCGCTGGTTGATACCGGTTCGCGCATGGATGATATTATTTACGAAGAATTCAAAGGAACCGGCAATATGGAACTCCATCTTAACAGAAAGCTATCCGACCGCAGAGTTTTCCCGGCTATCGACGTAAAACTATCCGGCACCCGCAGGGAAGAGCTATTGATAGAAGATAAAGAGCTGAAAAAAATCTGGCTCTTAAGAAAAGTCATGGACAGTTACGACGCGGCTGAAGGGACAGAACAATTGATCGAACGTTTGAAAGAATTTAAGACCAACAAAGCCTTCATGGAATCGGCCGAAATTAAATAGCCCTTGTTTACCTTAAAAGAAATACTTAAAGTAGTTGGAGGATCGCGAGTTACGGGCTCCGCGTCGCGGCTCTTTACCGGGATTTCTATTGACACCCGCACAATCCAGCCCGGCGAATTATTTATCCCCGTCAAAGGCAAAAGATTTGACGGGCAAAAATTCATCTCAATAGCCCTGGCCAAAGGGGCCGCTGTTTTAGAAGTAAAAGACGGCCTCAAAGCGCTCCAAGCTTTGGCGGCCTATCATCGCGGCAAATTCAAGATCCCTGTCATTGGCGTCACCGGGAGCGTTGGTAAAACTACCACCAAAGATATGCTGGCCGCCATCCTGGCCCAGGAAATGCCCACCTTAAAAAACGAAGAAAATTTTAATAACGAAATTGGCGCCCCCCTCACCCTTTTAAGGCTAAGGAAAAAACACAAAGTTGCTGTTGTTGAAATGGCCATGCAAGGCCTGGGAGAAATCGCCGCTTTGGCGGAGATTGTCCGGCCAACCATTTCAGTCGTCACAAACATTGGCGAAGCCCATCTTGAGTTTTTGAAAACCAAGAAAAATGTTGCCAGAGCAAAATCAGAAATATTTCAATACCAGACACAAAAAGACTTTGCCGTTATCAATGCCGACGACGAATACTTCGAAAAATTAAGGTCGGATGTCAAATGCCAAAGGTTGAACATTGTCACATTCGGAATCATAGAAAAAGCCAAAGTCACTCCCGGAGAATTAAAAGGGATCAAGCTCCCTATCGGCGGCGAACACAATATTTATAACGCTTTGGCCGCCATTGCCGCGGCCAAGATATTAAAGATCAAGAAAAAATCAATAAAACAAGGGCTGGAAATGTTTCGTCCCTCCAGCAACCGTTATGACGTTATTAACCGCCAGGACGGCGTTAAGATTATTAACGATACCTACAATGCCAATCCGCAATCCATGACCGCTATGTTAAAAGTTTTAGCCTGGCTGTCCGGCAGAAAAATTGCCGTGCTGGGCGACATGTATGAGCTGGGCCAACGCGCTAAACCGGCTCACCGACAAATCGGCAAACTGGCCAGGAAACTTGGTATTGATCTTTTAATTTCTATTGGCAAACTGGCCAAGGATATGAAAGCGGATTTTCACTTTGCCGGCAAAACCGCCGCCATCAATAAATTAAAAAAGATCATCCACCCTGGTGACCGCATCCTGGTAAAAGCCTCGCACGGCCTGCACCTCGAAGAAGTTGTGGAAGCCATCCGGACAATCTGATAGAATAAACTCCTAAGCCGGGGTGGTGGAACTGGCAGACACACCAGCTTGAGGTGCTGGCGCCGTTAAAAGCGTAGGAGTTCAAATCTCCTCCTCGGCATTATTATTCGCTTGACTGACGCAAGTTTATTGGTTAAACTTTCGATTAAATATAAGGAGGGCGCGTGACAGCTCAAGTTTCTCAAATCCAGCTTCAAGCCCCCGAATTCAGCCTGTTTCAGGATTCTTACGCCTCAAACGCTTCCGACCACTCTTTCCAAAACTACCTTGAAGAAGAACAAAAACGCTGGGGCCAATTTAATTTTGACTCCTGGTTTAGCTATCCGGTTTTTCAACCAGGCGAAAAAACAAGCGGGAATTATCTCTACTCTCCGGAATTAGAGGTCTCCTATCAACTAAACACCAATGAAAACAAAAACCAATCTACCCCGGCAGAAAACCTGCCCTTATCTAATCAGTTGCCAGGCGACTCATTGATGAAACCAACCCAAACTGTCTTGCGGGAATTACTGCTGAAGTCCGGTTGGCTTATCCCGAACCTGGAAGCCTCGCCTCTTCTCTCTCAAGCGCAATTAGACGGCAAACTGCTCAATAAACTTGATCTGCAATTTTTAGTTGACCAAATTCTGTCTCAAGTTAAATTAGTCGGGAACAAAGACAAAATTGAATTGCTGATGGGATTAAAACCCGAAAACATGGGCGAAATATTTTTGAGCGTAAGTTCACGTTCCGGCTTAATCTCAATTCAAATCCAGGCCACGGAAGAAACCAGAAAACTGATAGAAGCTCAACTCCTGGAATTGAAATTAGCCCTCAAAAAGGCTAACATTAACCTGGAAGAAATTAAGATTCTCTCTTCACAGGAGATTAATAAACATGTTTAAGATGATCAGTCAGGCGAAAAACGCGATCGAGGCTTACAACCAGGCGCTGGAAGCAACTTCCTCCAACATCGCCAACATGAACGTAACCGGGTACAAAAGAGTGGATGTTTCTTTTCAATCAATATTTGAAAGAGTTCTTAGCCAGGGAACGGCCGCTAATGGCGGCATGGGAGGGACAAACCCAAGACAGACCGGCCAGGGTATGGCTCTTTCAACCATTGCCGTTGATTTTTCCGCCGGTGATCTTGTCGCCGGCGCAACAATTGACTTAGCTATTTCCGGACAAGGCATGTTTGTTGTTTCTCCTGACGGCGGCAATAGTTATCTATATACCAGAGCCGGGAATTTTGAAATCGACGCCTCCGGCAATCTAACCTCAAATGGCATGCAAGTTTATGGACTAAACGGAGCCGGGAGCCTGGTGGCTATCTCTTCTCTTCCCTCCGGAAATAAATCGGATTACAGCTGGCAGGCGGACGGCACCCTTTTGTATAACGGCACTTCGGCAGGTTATCAAATCGCCCTAACCTATTTCCCTAATCCGGGAGGTCTGGCCCAGGCACGAGGAACCACTTTTGCCGAAACCGCCGCCTCAGGCAGCCCGGCAACATCTCAGGCCCCGGGCGGGACTGTTGGCACGGTGTTGGCCGGACAACGCGAACAGTCAAACGTATTTTATCTTAATGAAACGATAGAAGCTTTGGAATTGCAGCGGGCCATGAACGGCAACTTAACCATTATCCAGATGGCATCGGAATTGATCTCTAATTTTATTAATAAATTATCGTAATAAGTTAAGTAATGGAACAACAAACAAGTAAACCGGAAATTGCCTCCCAAAAGAGAGCTATAAAATTCGCGCCGGCCATTGGCGATTGGACAACCTATAAACCTCCAAAAGTATTGGTCAAAAAGGTCAAAAGCGGCCTTTATGGTTTTGATCGTCTCTCCAAAGAAGAATTAAACCGGTTTTTATTTATCCATTATTGTTTTACCCAGGAACTTCTTAAACGTTTCAAAAGAGACCTGGGTATGGCCGAAGAGCTCTTTGCTGTCCAGGTTGAACAAACGACCTACTTGAATTTTCTCAGGACATTAATCGGACCGGTTGTTCAATGTAAAATCTCGGTCCCTGACCTGCACGAGCCGATCCTGCTCTTTCTCGACATCGCTTTGGCTAACTCAATCATAAATTACGCTTTGGGGAGTGTGGATCTTGATCCTATTAACCGGAGTTTAACCGAAGCCGAGAAAACAGCCCTGACTACTACCCTATCAGAATATTTACCAAGCCTAAGTCTGGCTTTTGACGGTGCCCTGGCCAACCTTTCTTTAACTATTACCGGCTCCCCCGATGTCGTCATAGATCAAACCATTAACCCAACATCCACTATGGCTATTTATAGCGCCGAGATCTCTCTGGCCGATAATCCGCCGGCCAGGCTCTTTATTGTTTACCCGGGCCACGCCTTAACAAACCTGCTGACAAAATTCAAGGAAAAAGAGACCGCTAAGCCCCTGGATTTTTCAAGGTTCCCGGCCACCCTCCTCTCTAAAGTTATGGTTAACACAATCGCCACCCTGGGAGAAACTTCCCTGACTATGAATAATATTAATGAATTGGCTGTGGGTGACGTCGTTTCCCTGGAAACAGACATTACCTCCCCCCTCCTTACAACTATCGGCAATATCTTGAAACTTTCCGGTCAACCCGGGCTAAAGAACAAGAAAACCGCAGTCAGGCTGGTCGGCCTCAAAGAAGAGACACAACCGGAAATCGCGCCGCCCAGGCTGGCCGACGACCGCCCGGAAATAAAAAAGACACCGCCTCCACTACCCTTACCGGAAAGAAAGCCGGCGGAAAGAAAATTTCTACCAACTATCCCCCAACCGGCCAAAACACAACCAAAAGATGATATACTGGAAGAGGAAGAAGATACTCTCGACGACTTTTCGGAAGAAGATCTCTCGGACGATTTTCTGGATGAAGAACTATAACGGAGGAGGCAAGAAGATGGATGTAAAAAATGTAAAACTGCCGGAATTTGGAGAAGAAGAAAGAGGTGAAAAGATCGAGCAACGGACTCTGGGCAACATTCCGGTTCAGGCCACGGTTGAGCTTGGCCAGGCCGAGTTGTCGCTTAGAGATATCCTTGATCTGTCGGAAGGTTCCATTATTGAACTCAGTCGCCTGGCGGGAGAACCATTAGACCTGAAAGTCGGCGGGCAACTGATCGCCCAGGGAGAAGTAGTCGCCATTGATGATTCTTATGGGCTGCGTATCACCAACGTGGTAATGAAATGACTCCCTCGACTTCGCTCGGGACAAGCCCGGAAGTTTTAGCCCTGCAACACACCCCCATCATAACCTTTGGCTACATAATGCAGTTACTTATTTCTCTGCTCATAGTTCTGGCTTTAATCTATGTTACCGCCAGGTTCGTCCTGCCCAAACTAAAAACAACCTCTACCGGCAATATAATCAAAATACTGGATCGTGTTTATCTGGAGCCGCAAGTTTCCGCTTATGTTTTAAAAGCAGGTAAAGATGCCTGGCTCATCGTTACCAGCAGCAAACAAATCGCCCGTATCGACAAAATTGATGAAGAAAGCTTAAATAAATGATTGATTTAAATCAGCTCATGGCCTCGCCCCAATTCAGCAGCAGCATCCAATTGATCCTGGCCATGTCGCTTATTTCGCTGATCCCTTTTTTCCTGATTTCCGTTACCTCTTTTTTAAGAATTATCATTGTCTTTTCTCTGGTCCGAACGGCCATTGGCACCCAACAAGTCCCCCCCAGCTCGGTCCTTGTCGGCCTGGCTTTTTTTATGACGGTTTTTATCATGGCCCCTGTCTGGAATGAAACCAACGAAACAGCCGTGATCCCTTATAATAAACATCAAATGTCCCAGACTAAAGCCATTGAGGTCGGCTTGAAACCCCTGCAACAATTTATGATCAGGCAAACCCGGGAAAAAGATTTGGCCCTCTTTGTCCAGTTCTCGCGCTTGAAGACGCCCAAAACCGCGGCTGACGTGCCACTTTACGTTTTGATCCCCTCATTTATGATTTCAGAGCTTCGAACTTCCTTCCAGATTGGTTTCTTGCTCTTTATCCCTTTTATCATGATCGATTTAATCGTATCCAATATCCTTTTGTCTCTGGGAATGTTTATGCTTTCTCCCGTAATGGTTTCACTTCCGTTTAAGATACTTTTATTCGTCCTGGCCGACGGTTGGAATTTAATTTCAAGAGGACTCTTAACAAGCTTTAGGTAAAAAATATGAACCAGGACTTCGCCGTACAAATTATACAACAAGCGGTTACAATCATACTTGTGGTCTCGCTGCCCACGGTAGGCGTGGGATTGCTGGTCGGATTTATGATCAGTCTTTTCCAGGCCGTTACCCAAATTCAGGAACAGACCCTAACGTTTGTCCCTAAAGTAATCTCGGTGCTCCTGATGTTTGCCTTTACCTCTCCCTGGATGATATCCATGATGGTAGATTTTACGACGACTCTTTGGAGCACCATTCCAAATATGGCGCGATGATAATCAGCGTTCAACAATTAACGGTTTTTCTCCTCATTCTAGGACGGGTTGCCGGAATATTTCTGCAGGCCCCTATTTTTAATTCCCGCGGTTTGCCTTTTTTTGCCAAAACAGCTCTGGCTATCTGGCTGACTATAGTCTTATGGTTTGTGGCTCCGGTATATAAATTATTACCCGACAGTATCCTGGCTTTCGTCCTGGCCCTGATCTTTGAAGTGGCTATCGGTTTTATTATCGGTTTTATATGCAACATTATTTTTATCGCCGTGCAATCCGCCGGTGAAATTGCCGACATGCAAATGGGCCTCTCGGTCGCCACGGCGCTGGATCCGATTTTCGGCGCTTCCATCTCAATCATCGGCAGGCTCTCTTTTTTTACCGCCTTGATTATTTTTATCACAGCCAACGGACATCACCTGATCCTGTCGGCTTTGCAGCAAAGCTTCACCGCCCTGCCCGTGGGTAAACTGGCCAACTTCTCGTCGCCCAAGCTGGCGCTGCAAATAATCGGCTTAGGCTCTACCCTCTGGCTAACGGCTATCCAACTGTCCGCGCCGATAGTGCTTTTGATCTTTTTGTCTGATTTTACTTTTGGCATTGTTTCGCGCGTGGCCCCTCAGGTCAATGTTTTTATGCTCGGGTTTCAGGTTAAGCCGCTTTTGGGGCTATTTGGTTTTATGATGGCGTTCCCCTTTATGGTTAAGTATATAAACAGGCTATTGGAATTTATGAGCCAGCAGATTATTTTGCTGGCCAACAGCATAAAGTAAGGGGTAAAAATGGGGGAACAGGGCGGGGATAAATCGGAAGAACCGACGCCACATAGATTACGAGAGGCCCGACAAAAAGGACAGGTGGCCAAAAGCCGAGAAATCACGGTGGCTTTTGTTTTACTGCTCTCCTATGTCCTATTCAAATACCTGGGTGAGTTCATGTGGTTAAACTTAGCCGCTTCGGCTCGCGCCGTCTTCCTGCTTATTCCGGAAGCGCTTAATTTTGATCTTTCTCTGGTGGCCTATGTGCTCTTGCTGGCGGCGCGAGGCATGGCCTTTGCCGTGCTGCCTATTTTCGGCATCGTTTTTCTCTCCACCTTTATCGCCGAAGCCATGCAAACGGGTTTTGTCGTTTCGGCCGATCCCCTTGCCCCAAAGATTGAACGCATCAACCCCCTTGAAGGATTAAAAAAAATGTTCGGAATGCAGGGTTTTATAGAATTGATAAAATCACTCATAAAAATCACAATTGTTTTTTATATCGCCTGGCAGGCAGGCAAAGACGACTTCCCTTATATTATTATTTTGTCAGAGGCGCATCCCTGGGAGACCATTGTCCTGGGTGGTTCCATTGCTTACAAAATTGCCGTCCGCGTGGGTCTATTCTACATCATAGTGGCTATTCTCGATTATTTTTATCGCCGCTGGGAATACATGAAAAATTTAAAAATGACCAAACAAGAGATCAAAGAAGAATATAAACGCCTCGAAGGGGACCCCATGGTTAAACAAAGGATGCGTGATCTCCAACGACAGGCGGCGCATCAAAGAATGATGGGAGCAGTGCCTCAAGCCGATGTTGTTGTTACCAACCCCACCCATCTTGCCGTGGCTTTAAAATATAAAGCCGGGGAGATGAAAGCTCCAAAATTGCTGGCCAAAGGTGAGAGAAAAATCGCCGAAGAAATCCGGCGTATTGCCGAACAGCATGAGATATCCATTGTGGAGAATGAACCTTTGGCTCGTTCTATCTACCGCACCACCGGAGTCAACCAGGGGGTTCCGCCGGAACTTTACCAGGCAATAGCCGAAGTTCTGGCTTATGTGTATAAAATTAAAAAGGACAGAGAAGCGAGGCAGAAAGGGTCGATTGCTTTGGCTCCTCGCTAGGGGTATAATCTAAACAAATGGCGATGCTTGGATTAGACATGAAGTCAATAAGAAGTCTTTTTTCTGCCAGTGATTTCTTCGTGGCCATGATACTGGTAGTCATCATTTCGCTGATGCTTATTCCCCTCCCCCCCTTCTTTTTGGATTTATTATTAACGCTTAATATTGGTTTTTCGCTCGTCATCCTCCTGGTCGCCATGTATCTAAGAGAGCCTCTCGAGTTTGCCGCTTTTCCATCGGTTCTCCTGATCATCACGGTCTTGCGCTTGGCCTTAAACATTGCCTCTTCAAGGTTGATTTTGACGGAAGCCTACGCGGGAGAAGTGATCAGCGCTTTTGGCAACTTTGTGGTGGGCGGCAATTACATTGTCGGCGCTATCATCTTTTCTATTATCACCATTGTAAACTTCGTGGTTATTACCAAAGGTTCAGAGCGAGTCGCCGAAGTTGCCGCGCGTTTTACCCTGGACGCTATGCCCGGCAAACAGATGTCTATTGACGCGGATCTTAATGCCGGTTTAGTTGACGCGACCGAAGCTCGCAACCGCCGCAGAAAAATAGAACGCGAGGCTACCTTCTTCGGTTCTATGGACGGCGCCAATAAGTTCGTCCGTGGAGATTCTATCGCCGGCATTATTATCGTTATTGTAAACGTCTTGGGCGGCATACTGATTGGTTGGCTGCAGGGCGGCATGGGCGTTATGGAAGCCCTGGCTCTTTACGCGCTGCTGACGATTGGCGCCGGTCTAATAGCCCAAGTTACCGCGCTTCTGGTTTCTATTGCCGCCGGCCTGGTTATTACCAAATCAGCCTCGGAAATGAGCTTGGGCACGGACGTCGCCAATCAAATTTTTGCCCAGCCGCGCGCCTTCGCTTTTGTCTGCATCATTCTTGGGGTCTTTGCCCTGGTTCCCGGCATTCCAACCATCCCCTTTTTAACCCTGGCGTTTGGTTCCGGCATTTTAGCTTTGGTGCTTATGCGCAACCAGGATATGAGCAACGAATCTAAAGTGGTGAGCGAAGAAGTTTCGGCCAAGGACGTCTTAAAAAAACCGGAGAGTATCCTTGGCACCTTGGGGCTGGATCCCCTTTCCTTAAAGGCCGGCAGAAACATTATCCCATTAATTGACCCCGGACAAAAAGGCCCATTACTGGAACGCATCACTTTGATCCGCTACAACATTGGCCAGGAGCTGGGCTTTGTCATTCCCGGAGTCAGGGTCATGGATGATCTTAGCCTGCCGCCGGACCAGTATGTCGTCGAAATACGCGGCACCAAAGTTTCCACCGGCGAGATTAAGATGGGGCATCATTTAGTCGATCTCCCCCTGGCCCAGGTAAGAGCAAAAAAATTAAGAGGCATTGGCGCCAAAGATGCCACGTCTAACGACCCGATTACCTGGGTGCCGGACGATAATCTTCCGCAGCTGCAAAAACTCGGCATGGCAGCCAAGCCGGTGGTAGACGTAATCGCCGAACACTTTGCCGAAGTCATCAAACGCCATGCCGATGAAATTATGACCAGACAAAACGTTCAGTCCCTGATCGAATTAGTAAAAAACACCAACGCGGCTATCGTCCGGGAACTGATCCCCGACCTGCTCTCTCTGGGCCAGGTGCATAAAGTCTTGCAGCTCCTGGTAAGAGAGAGAGTTTCTATCCGCGATCTTTCAACCATTTTGGAGAGATTGGCAGATTACGCGCATCTCTCCCGTGATATAAATATCCTGGCGGAATATGTCAGGCAATCTCTGGCCAGACAAATCTGTGAAAAATACACGAACAAAGACAGTGTCATAACCGTTGTCACCATTGATCCCGCGCTTGAAGAAACCATGATCGGAGCTATTCATCAATCCGAGTATGGTTCGTTTTTAGCGCTCGATCCAAATGTCGGCGAAAAAGTCCTGGTGCAGATTTCCGGACATCTGCGCAACTTTAAACGGATGAAGCTTGGTCCGGTTATCTTGTGTTCTCCAAGGCTGCGGCCGCATTTTAAACGTTTTATCGAGCGCAGTTTTCCCGATGTGGCGGTACTTTCTTATAACGAAATAGTCCCGCAGGTTAAGGTACAAAGTATCGGAATGATCTCGATTGAGCAATGATTTTGGTTGACAGATTCAGCAAATACATGCTATTATTTTCCTTCTATAGTTAGCGGGCAAATAATGAAAAAAATCTCTCTTGTTTGTTTGGTTGTCCTCTTAGCCGCCGGGGCCGTCCTGGCGCAAGCCGCGCCCGATCCTATTCGTTTGGCTACCGGTGCCCGTATCCTGGGTATGGGTAAGGCTTTCGCCGGTCTCTCAGATGATATCAGCTCATTTTTTATTAACCCGGCCGGACTGGCTAACCCTCTACGCTGGCAGGTCACCTCCATGTCGGGCAAACTGCTGGAAGAATTTAATTATTTATCATTTTCAGGCCTCTACCCCACTGAACTGGGTAATTTTGGCCTGGCTTATGCCGGTTCGTCTATTGGCGGAGCTTTTGCCACAACCATTGAGGCAGGTTCCGATCCGGATGATCCTATCTACGTTATTGACTATAGCCAGGATCCCATGAGTTACTACAATAACCTGCTCCTGCTTTCGTACGCTTTAAAACTGGAACAAATATCCGAGTTCCCTTTACTTTCCGACGCGACCAAGCGCTTCCCCCTGCTCAAAGATATAAATGTCGGGGCTAACTTAAAATTCTTTTCCGTCAACCTTACGGGTGACGGCATCACCCAGGGCAACGCCAGCGGCAACGAATTGGACTTAGGCATACAAGGCCCAACTTCTTATCCCTGGTTAACCTGGGGAGCCACTATTCAAAACGCGTTAACGACCGCTATGGGGGGTAAGCTTGTTTACCAATCAGGCTGGGAAGAGCACTACCCTGCCCTTTTAAAAGTTGGCCTCGCCACCAATATAATCGGACGCAAAAACGCGCTCTACGGCTTTGAACCGCATACCTTAAAATTCTTAATTGACCTGGATTACGAGCTGTCTCGCAGCACCCTGCCTCCTATATACCATTTGGGACTTGAATGGGAGCCAATGGAGCTGGTGGCTATCCGTGTCGGCATTGACCAGGAGATGGTAACCGCAAGCAACATAGCCAACAACCTGACAACGGGAGTCGGGCTAACTTCCGGCGATTTTCGTTTTGATTACGCTTACCATCAATTTTACGGCGCGCCGGGCGTTGACAACCATTTCTTTTCCCTGTCCTACGGCATCAGCCCCGCCGAGAGGGTAAAAGATCATTTGATAAGCGCTCCCGACAAACTCACGACCACCCTGGCCGCGGTTGATGTTGAAGGAGCGGCCGTAGATCCTCGCATTACCGACGTAAGAATAAATAAAATAAAAGTAGCGCTCTCCGCCCGGGCGGAGTTTAAAACCCAGACCTCTCTTAACGTCGGCAAAAATGTTTTTGTGGTTGAAGGTTATGATAACAAGGGCAAGTTGATAGAGGCGGACAAACTACGCATGTTAAGGCTTATAAATTATCCGGACGTTCCGTCAGACTATTGGGCAGCCGAACAGATCGGTTATATCGGCACATTAGGGATTATTAAAGGGTACCCGGACGGCTCCTTTAAACCCAAGGGAAATATAACCCGCGCCGAGCTCTCGGCTCTGCTTATCAGAACACAAGTGGGCGGCGATGACAAGGTCCCCTCTGACGTGGAGAGCTCTGGATTTAAAGATATACCTTCTTCCCACTTTTGGGCCGCCAAATATATTGATTTAGCCGCCAAAAGTAAAATTGTTACCGGTTATCCGGATGGGACATTCCGTCCATCGGCCAATATTACCCGGGCGGAAGGCCTGACCATGATTGCCCGTTTTGGCCAGGTTGAGAAAGCAACCTACAGCGGTGAATTTACGGATATACCTTTTGAACATTGGGCCGCCCCTATTATCGCCGGAGCCAACAATGAGGGGATGCTTGTTTACTTGAAAGGCGAGCTATTTGAGCCTAATCGCTTGTTAACGCGCGCGGAAGCGGTAGAAATGCTCTATCGCAGCCAGCCAGTTATGGAACTTATTGGCGGTCTGGCAAATTTTGAATCGGGTTACTAAGGAGGAGACATAGATGCGTCGTTTTTTATTAACAGGAATTTTTATAACCGTTCTTCTATTGCCATCAATCGGTTACGCCACCACGGTAACCTGGAAAGCCCAAACCACTCCCACTGCCGCGGAATTATTTGCAGTTTACGCAATTAATGGCTCCAAGGCTCTCGCTGTCGGCAATAATACCCTGGCCAAAACAATCAACAGAGTTACCTGGACAGACACCAGCCCCTCCTCCATCTATACCTACAATTCCGCTTTCGTCGTTTCGTCGGATGCCTATGTGGTCGGCACTGATGCCAGCAACGGCGTAATTATATATTCGACAAATGAAGGGAACAGCTGGTCTGGCGCCAGTGCGGTTGTCGGTTCCGCTTCTTTTACCGATCTCTTTTTTATTGGCACTTACGGTTGGGTTATCAACACCTCTTCTCCCCGCGTTTATAAAACCGTTGATAGCGGGGACAATTGGTTAGCCGCCGCGACCGGCCTGGCCAATATACCCTACAATGCCGTTTACTTTACCAGTACCAGTGAAGGCTGGGTCGCCGGCAACGGTGGAAATATTTACAAAACCACTAACGGCGGCGGCAGTTGGACGGTCCAAACGAGCGGCACAGCCAACAACTTAAACGACATCTTTTTTATGGATGCCAACACCGGTTGGGCGGTTGGCGATACCGGCACAATTTTAAAAACTACCGATGGCGGAACAACCTGGGCCACCCAAACCAGTGGAACAGTTAATAATTTAAACTCTGTTTCTTTTGGCACAGCCAGTGTTGGCTGGACCGTTGGCGACAGCGGCACGATTATTAAAAGTTCTGACGGCGGCAGCAGTTGGGCTGCCCAGGCCAGCGGCACGGTTGCCAATCTCAACGGTGTCAGCTTTATCGACGCTTACAATGGCTGGACTGTGGGAAACAATGTTATTTTGAGGCATTATACGGCCACCATAAGTTCTGTTACCCGCACCCACCCTGCTGCCGGCGAGGTAACCTGGGAATCACAGGGAGCGCTAAGAGCTATAACAATTAACGGGGCCAATTTCCAGACAGGCGCCGCGGTAACCTTTGAAGGCTCAACCATCAGCACTCTTTATGCTTCGGTCGAAAGCTCGGCTAAGATAACCGCCACCATCTGGGTCCCACTCGCAGAAACAGTTGGTTTAAAAAACTTAAAAATGACCAACACCGATACCAGCACCGATACTTTGAGTAATGGTTTCGAAATCCGCGCGGCGGGAACCAGCCCAACTTTTACCACCTGGGAAGTCGGCTATACATCCTCGGATGCTTCGGTCGCGATTTATGACCTGCCTACCAGAATAACCGTTGAGGTCGAGGACACCGGTGGTTTAACCAGAGGCAGCATAAAGTTTGTCGCTTATCTTTCCAGCGCGGGCAGTTATGCTCCTGAATATTATTATCTCTTTTCCGGTGACACGATCGGCTTTGAAACACTGGCGACGAACGGAGCCACCATAACAAAAGCCCGGGCGACGGCGACCCTGCGCTACTTTTACAAAAGCGGTGAAAGCACTGGAACCAAGTATTATATCCAAGATCTCATAAATGGAAAGGCAAAGGCCAGACCATTATATTTCTACGTTGAAAATTCAGCCACCTACCCAAGCTACCTGCTTTATGATAGTGAGGTTTACTACGACAGTACAAAAATTCCACCGGGGGCAACTGTCGTGTCTACGCCGCTACTGCCGGAGGCGGCCGTTTCTAACGTTATTAGCACAGCCAACCCCGCGTTTACTTTGCAGATTGAAGTCGACGCGGCAACGGCTGCCAGCGTTACAACCGATGGCGCGATTTTATTGTTCAGCGGCGCTAATGGCATAGTAGCCAATCACAATGTCGTTTTTAGGCGGGTCAATTCAGGCTTAACAGCCTCGGGCATTCGCGCCTCAGCGGCCGGCAATGAAATTGTTAAAGTCACAACCACCATAGGCAACGTGGCTTCCGGCATATATAAAGTTAATCTTATGACAGCCGACAGGAAAACAAGGTTCGGAACAGGCAAGGTTGTCGTTCAACCCTGGCGTTAAGGCAGGCAGGTAAATTTCCCTTTCCCCAGCAACTTGTTATTCTCACGATTGATGATGGTAAATATATAGATGCCCGAACTGACCGGTGAGCCCTGCTCCGTCGTAAGATTCCAGCTAACCTTATTAACTCCGGCCGAACCACCCTCGTCACGCCTGGCAATTTGGTATCTCTTAACGATTCGGCCTGAAACGTCAATGAGTACCATCTCAATATCCATATCACGATTTAAGGTATATTGGAAGGTAACAGAACTGGTGGTCTTAAGATGCAAGGGGCTCGGATAAGTTATCGGCACACCCAGGAGTCTGCCTTCTCCACCGGCCACGGTTACGGTACAAGTTTCTATTGTTGTCCCAAAAATATTAGAAGCCTTAAAAACCAGATCGTGCTTTCCGTCGGCCAGGGTCTCATCTTCCACGTTAAAATCAAAAGTAAAATTCACCGCGGTTGGTACCCCGGAGGGCCCCGAAGACTTCGTAATGTGAGAGGCGCTGATTTTGAAGGTCTTGGCGTCAGCTTTCCCTTCATTTAAAACCATGGAAATGTGGCTTAGGCTCAAACCAAAAACGGAAGTCAACCTGGCATTAACCTCAGGCTGATCGGAGATAATAAACTCTTGTCCTTTGGCCACGAGTTCTCGCTGGTAAATGCGTTTGCCAAAACGTATTTCCTCAAACCCCGGGGCCAGGCCTTCAACTAGAGTGGGTTTTTCCGGCGGCTCCGCCACGCCGGCTCCCGCGGCCAGAACAAGGCTCTGGTCAACTATGTCATATCCTTGTCCGGTTAAGGTTACTTCTACCGGATTGGCTCCGTAACCATCCGCGGCTTTAACGATCGCCACATAATATTTGCCTGGAGCGACTTCCAGGCGCCAGTCTTCAAAAGCATTGAGCATATAATTGTTGTCACGGCCCGAGAGCCCGGAAACCCCCACAAGCTCATCGGCATAGCCCTGAGATGGATCGGTTGCCGGATCTATTTTATAGAAAACAACCCGACGGCCATCGGTTCCCACCCCATCCGGATCGGAAACCGCGCCCGCGATCCAATACATGCCAAGGTAAAGCTGCTGCGTTTGAACAGCTACGCCGCAAACCAACAACAGGCCCAACAATATTAGCGCTATTCTCTTCATTCAGCTACTGCCTCAGAAACCACAACCTCAACATTTTTCAGCACAGAAATTTGATATGCCCTACCCCGCACCAATAGTTCTTTATGGGGATCCGCGTCTATCCCTCCCCCTTCCGTCCCGGTAAACCCAGCCCCGGTCATATAATATCCTACAATTTGACTATGTGCCATCCAGCCGATTGCGGCTACCGTACCAGCACCTTCATAATCTATCGCATCTATAAAATCACCAATGGTGCTGACAGTTCTTGGCGCGCCACCAGCTACAACGACACTCACAGGCGGAACAGGCAATATGGTAAATGGATTAATACCCAACCCCCCCTCCACTTTCGTGAAGGAAAAAGTAATCGGTTGAACACCGCCACCCCGGACAATGGTCTCTCCGGCGGACGGCACTCCAGGACGCACCGCGGCAGTTACCGGGTCTGAAAAACGACGATCTCTTAAAACAGAATCGAGCATAGAGCTATCGGTTAAGCTGGTTCCGGCTGTAAGGAAAGGAACACCGGTTTTATTATAAGAAAAGGCCTTTATAAAATAGACGCTATTTAAATTAAGCGCGGTCCCAACCACATCCTGACGCACAACCAAGGAATCTATCGCATCACTATCAGCCACTGCCAAAATTTTTATATTGCCAGCGGCCAGATTGGTGACCCAACTGTCGCGATTAGCGTCGGCATCAGGCGGCAAGCCAAGAGGAACTGAGCCACTGCCCCAGGTACTATACCAGTCCCATTTATTTTCAAGATCGGTCGTGTAGATAAAAGCTACTCCGCCATAGGCACTGTCACCCACCGGCTTATCCCAAAATAGATAAAGGGAAGTTGTGCCATCGGCCTCAAAAGACGAGTACGCAAAGAAGTTCTTGACTGCTTGAGGGGCGACTCCAGGGATCCCAGACGCGTTGGCTGCGCTTGAATAATTTCGACCCTGTTGTCTGGGAGATCCGTCTACAGGATCATAAGCAAAAATTTGATAATAGTACCTGGTGCCATTAACCAGGTGACTATCCTCAAGCTCCGCGCCCGTATCCGAATATGATGATCCATTACCATTGTAGATTACTTTTCCACCGTTAAGTGTGGCGCCAACCGCGTATATGTCTCCGTGTTCTTGACCATTACTATCGGAATCATTATCTCTCGCGCTCACCAGGGTCGGCGCGCCTGAAGGCGAAGTTAAATACCTAATAATTAAATAACCACCCACGTCACCACCTCCTCCACCAAAAGCCAACTGAAGCCTCTGGTTCCCGGCAGAAGCAGTAAGGGTAGGCGCAGAAGGCGGTGTATGGTCAGTGGGGATGTCAGATACAACAAGATTATTTTGTTCTTCATTACGTGTTGGGGTACAATCATCTTGCGCCCGAACAAGATAAAAATATTCCGTCCCATCATTCAGGCCACTATTAATATATGTAAAAGCATTATGTGTAGGAACCAAAGGGCTGGTCGCAGAAAATGGATTGGTCAACCCGCGATAGATATTAAACCTCAACCCTCCGCCGCTATGTGATCCGTCATGCCCCGCATAATATGTCGCCGCGCCCCCTGCCGTATCCAGATCATTCGCACTGCTACCGTTTGATGTCCAATTTAGATTCAAGGTATTTCCCGTCTGTTGATCAACCACGGTATTTATCCCGGCAAAAGTCGGCACACTTGAAGTTTTAATATGAATAGCATTTGCACCTGTGGGATCAATCCTTTGTCCGGTTACATCATTGCCGCTATCAACCACTCGAACATTATTTATCTGATCATTAACGGTAAACCTGATAAAATAGGTTTCCGTGCCAGCCGCAGCAGTCTGTTTCACATGGAAATTTATTTGGATCAAATTGGCCGCGCTAGAGACAGCCAGAGGGCTTTGGCCGGCTTCGGGATTAGTTCTTAGTTGATAACGAACCAACCCCGGAGTAACCAGGTTACTCTCGCTGACTGTAAATTTCCCAGGATTGAGATTGGTAATGCTAATAGAGTTTTGTTCAATAAAAGCGCTTTCATAATCGATATATAATTTTACCGCGTCAACATTAGCCGGAGCGGTGGTTGAAAATTTGACAATAATACTGGCGTTAGCCCCCACTTCAAGGTTGGGGCTGGAATATCCATCAACTTTTGGCGTTAAAAACTCCAGATCGGCAAGGGCCGATGAGCACAATATACCCCCCACAAAAATAAAAATCAATAATTTTCTCATCACAATTATTTTCCTCCTTTTTCTACGTATCTATTCGAGCGGCGGCACGTATCCGTGCGGCCCCGCGTCGTTTAATTCAATTGATAAATTTCTGAAAGAGCCGTACCACCAGCTGCTGTCGATAACATCAACCAGCCCATTTTGATCCAGATCGGCACGAATAAACGGGTCAGCTATAACATCTTCCCCGGTACTATTAAACCTGCTGAACAACCTGTACCAATGCGAAGCGTCAATTACATCGATGTAATTGTTGCTATCAAGGTCACCAACCCTAAACATTGTCCTGTTATTAAAAGTCAGCAAGGCATCTGGCTTATCTGCAGATGGCCCATAAGGTGTTTCCTTATAAATTCTATCAGCCGGCGCGTCAGCTAGTGTCGGATCGGCTGTTAAGTCCAAACGTGTAGTGGAAGCGTCTCTCTCTGCTCCGGTTATCAAGTTAATAAGTCTATTAGTAATAACCGACATATGGCCAAAACCGACTAAAGCAGGAGTTAACCATTGTTTGACCACTATGTAATAATCATTATCGGACATAGGCGTCCCTGCTCCAAATTCTGTGCCATCAGGTCTAAGAAAACCGTTCCTACCGGTTGTCTTGTCAGAATTTTCTGATAATATTATGTCGGCATATCCTACCAGGGACGTTGCCGCGGCTGGGCTGGCGCCCGTCCTAGCTTCCACCCTGACTATTTGAGGAATAGTATGGCTCCAAGTAGTCGTGTTGACTAGAGCCTGGAACAGGGCCGAAACTCTGATTTGAGGACCATACGGAATATCAACAATTTGATAGCCGATATAAATACTAAAACGCTGTTCAGCTGTCGCTCCAAAACTATCGGTCACCTTAATAACAAACTCATAAGTTCCCCGAGCTGTCGGAATCCCGCTAATGGTATTGCCTGCTAAAGCCAATTCCGGAGGAAGCTCTCCAAAAGTTATGCTCCAGGTATATGGCTCTGTTCCCCCTGCAGCCTCTAGATTCACGGCATAATTAACCCCCACCGTACCCGCCGCCAAAGAATCGGTTGTTATTTGCAATGGACCTGTTCCTTCCCGCACCAGTTGAAAATCCAACATCGTTGTCCGTCCCGCTTCAATTGCGACATTCTCTTGGGCAAAAGGAATATAGCCTGTTTTAGAAGCAGTTACAGTGTAGCTCGCGGGCTGCACCCCACCAATAGTATACATCCCATCATCCCCGGTTACTGCGCTAAGGTCACCAATACTAACTAGTACGCCTGGAATTAGAGACGAACCGGTTACCTGTCCCGCTAATCCTCCTAAATCACCAGGATCACTTGAAGGCGTAAGCGTGATATTCAACTGACTCGTAGCCCCAGCCTCGATTACAACATCACTAATAGTTGCTGTTTGATAATCAGCCGCTGTCGCGGTTACCGTATAAGTACCTGGTAATATATTGGTGACGCGATAAGTACCGTCTAAACCACTCTGCGCGCTAGAACCAGCGATAGTTACAGTAACATTCCTAATCAAATTGCCAAAACTATTAGTCACAACGCCTTCTAGTGTGCCACCCCCCGGCTCAACTGGCCCTTCGCCTGCAACCAAAGCAATTGCCCCGATCGCCGTAAAACCTTCAACAGCATTCCAGGCAGCAATAAAGTTAGTCAATGGCACAGGATTCTTGCCAAAACCATCGCGGCTATAAACCCCAACATAATATTGATCGATATTCGCGCGAGTGGTCAGGTCAGTATGCACAGCTGTGCCGTAAGTAAAATACAATTCGTAGAGATTAACCATAAAATTACCGGACGCGTCTGTCAGAGCCTGACCGGCAATTGGCCTGATATTATCTGTCTTATACACAAAGACGCGGTAATCAGAGAGAGCCCCATCATCCGGACGCGAAACGGTTCCAATTAATGGATAAGAAGGTAAAACATAGCCCTCTGGATTGGCGGGCAAAACAGCCAGGGACCGGCTGGCGCCGAAAGCCAGAAAGAGCGATACTATTAATAAACCTATAACAAATCTATGCTTCAATTATCTCCTCTTATTGAGACACATTGCTAATCGTTGCCACGAGCGGAACTGTTAATCCTTTCATATAGACCTGATACCCTTGTGTCGCGCTTAATGGAGTGTTAAGTAACAGGCTACCTTCAAAACCTGTTTCAGCGGCATTCACCTTGACCCCAATAATATTCCCGTCGTTATCTACATAACCAAAAGTAGAGACCCTGGTTGGGCCGCCAAGAACAGCGATCAATTCCCCAACCGTGTTGAAACCGGTCGTACCGACATACCAATTCCCCAACCCACCTGCAGGCATACCCAGGGCAAAGAAATTAAGACCATTAATAAAGTTAATGGTGGTGGAAAGAGTGCCGGGGATTCCAGATCCACCTAAAAGTGTCCACTCGTCAGCAATTTTATTAGCCGCGTCATCAGTTGAAGAAAACCAGTTCCTGTTCCAAGCACGGATACTGTACGTCGCTCCCGCCACAAAATAGGATCCTGTTAATGTGAATGTCCCACTACTTTGGTTAATTAGAGAAGGCCCGATCACACCATCAGCGGCGCGAACTGCGACAGGCGCCGCATCGCCAACCTTCACAATCTCAACTGCATAAGTGCTACTAGCACCTCCAACCTCAATAATATTAGGAGATGCGCCGGGAACAGCCGATACCCTTATTGTGAGCGTAGTTTCAGTATTATTTGTTTCTCCAATACGTGTTTGAGCTTCCTGGATACTCAGGGTTGGCGCGTAAGGCGCACCTTTCAGATGATCGGTTGTCCCGCTAATAAAATAATCTTTGGCTTCAGTTGCCGATAAAGCCAGATTTGAGGACGCCCAGGCTGTTCCGGTATAGTAATTTCCGGTATTAACAATTTTATAATGCAGTCCATCTCCTGCCAGCGCTAAGACATAAACATTGCCTGTGCCTGCAAAATCGTAGCGGAAAACATCAAAATCTCCGGCCGACCGGTAAGTTGAATACCCGGAGGGAGCAAAAGTGGTTGCCGCAGCATTCGGCGCTGGACTAGAATTAAAAAATAGAAAATTAGTCGGCGCGACAGTTTCCGGATTCGGAGTCATTGTAGCGTTGGAATCATCTAAAACTTTATAGGTTCCACCATTACCACTGATTGAGATAGAACCATTAACTGTTGCCTGAGCCATCCCGGAAAAAAGAAACAACAAAGTAAATATTTCAAAAACCAGCTTCCCGCGCCACTTTAACTTAAATTTCATTACAGATACCTCCTCAATTTATAATTACGGTAACGACGGCGTCCATACCAGGGGCGCCGCTAATGGATCACGATAATAATAATAACCAACCATACCCGAAAGTCTGACGCCGGTTACGCCAAATTGACTCTGATTTACAGTATCAAATCCTGGAGTTGGTAAAGCCAGACGGTTATAAATTAAAACCCTGTCTCCGGCGGCTGTACCTGCCCCAAAAACAGTGAACGCATACCGCGCCGGGAATTGAACACTGAAAAGAGTATTGCCACCACTCATGGTTTCGGGAATGGCACTTAAAGGAACATTGCCAACCAGGGTAATTGTGATCTCACTACCCGTATTGTAATAGTAATAACCTTTGTCCGGATCAATCCCTAAAGTATTGGTCCAACCAACTCCAAGAAAGTCAGTTGTATTAAAACCAGTTCTGTCACCAGTTTGTTTATAAATACGGCTACCGGCAACATAGCCTGCCCCATCACCAAAATTCTGATTACCCATAATTCGGTCCATATTGCCAATTAATCTTAAAGGCACACTAAAGAAGGTGTTCCCTCCACCAAAAGCATAATTAATCTTACCCACCGCCCAGGCCGACGCGATATAGGAGGGATCACCATCAACAGGAGAAACATCTGGATCAATATTTGCAACCAACGCTTTGTAATATCGTTCATCGTTGCCGGTACCGACCTGGCCATTATCCGAGTATGGAGAAACAGTAATGTCGGGAGCCAGAAGAGTCCATCCGGTCGTATTAGAAAATTGTCCGGTACCGTCACCATTTAAATAGTAGATATCTATCGCGGGATAGGCAGTTGTATTCCAATTTAATTCAATATTAGGACCGTTTCTGGCAATTGTCAGAGGGACGGTCCCTTCGGGTACTGGTGGTTCTCCCCCCAGGGTAAGACTGAAATTTACCATCACAGGGGTCTCATTTACCAAATTGGCAGGTGCATTCGCCGACGCATAACCGGCGGCCACACAATTTACGGTGTAATTACCGTAAGTAATATTAAAAATCATATATTCTCCGCCAAACAACGAGGTTGTGGAGAGAGCCCCAATAGTTAAACTTGCTCCCTGTACCGCGCTAGCGTCACTGGCCCTGGTTACCAGACCAAACACTCTGCCTGTGCCAGGAGTTATTTCTATCGCTGCTAAACTGAAGTTCACATTTACCCAATCTGTCCCGGTTAAATCAACCAACTTAGTGTCGCTAACATAACCAAGAGCGCCACAAACTGCCGTGTAATTACCAGGCGTGATATTAACAAGATTATAACTACCATCGATAAGCGAAGTGGTAGCAAATATCTCCGTCTCCGTATTGATGCTGATCGTCGCGCCAACCAGAGCCCCACCGGCAGCCTTTGTTACCATTCCATACATCTTGCCTAAATTATCGTTAATAGATATGCCAGTAAGAGCAAAGTTAACTATCGCATTCGGAGCTCCAGAAGTTAAGCTCGCCGGACTGCTCGAAGATTCATAACCTAAAGCTCCGGCATAAACAACATAACTGCCGTAAGGGATGTTGTATACAGTGTAGCCGCCGTCGATCAGCGAGATCGTCGCAAGAATTTCAGTGCCGGTATTAACACTAATAGTTGCACCTGACACGGCAGAACCGTCGGAACTCTTCGTCACTTTACCGGATACCTGACCGGTGTCTGGCAGAATGGTTATCTTTTCCAGGCTAAAATCTGCAATCGCATTGGGTGCCGCATCAGACAAGGAAACGCCCTGGCTCGAAGGATAGTACCCGTTGGCACCGCAAAATACCGTGTAACCAATACCGCCGGCAGAAACAGGTAGATTATAAACAGTGTATCTCCCGTCAATAAGTGCTGTTGTAGCGTATGTAATACCAGTTGAATTGCTTACACTTACCGTTGCGCCAGGTAACGGGCCATCCCCAGCCTCACTTACTGTGCCACTCACCGTGCCAGTGCCAGGAATAATCGTTATCGCGGTCAGGCTGAAATCTTTTGTCGTTGTAGTATCGGCAACAATTGTCACCTGTTGACTTGAAGAATAATATCCTGCCGCGCCGCAGATCGCGGAGTAATTT